>CALINF010000042.1 GCA_938045215.1 uncultured Halieaceae bacterium
TCCGGTGAATCGTGAGCAGGTTGACGACCTCATATTTTATGCGGCGCTGGGGATTGTTCTGGGCGGGCGGCTGGGCTATGCCGTTTTTTATGGAGGCGAGCAGCTCGCACAGGACCCCACCTGGATTCTGCGTGTCTGGCAGGGCGGTATGTCTTTTCACGGCGGTTTGTTGGGCGTGATTATTGCGATGTACCTGTTTGCTCGCGGACGTCAGATTCCCTTTTTGAAGCTGTTGGATTTCATCGCACCACTTGCGCCTATCGGACTGGCGCTGGGCCGGCTGGGAAATTTTATTGGCCAAGAGCTCTGGGGGCGTGCGACAGATGTGCCCTGGGCAATGGTTTTCCCCCGCGATCCGCTGCAGCTGGCCAGGCATCCTTCCCAGCTCTACCAGTTCGCGCTGGAGGGCTTGATACTGTTTGCGCTGGTGCTCTGGTTTGCCTCGCGTCCGCGCCCTGCAGGCGCAGTGGCAGGCGTATTTTCTCTGGGCTATGGTTGCCTGCGTTTTGGCGCCGAGTTTTTTCGCGAGCCAGATGCGCACCTGGGATTCCAGGCGCTTGGCTGGATGACTCGCGGGCAGATACTTTGCATTCCAATGATAGTGTTGGGCGCTTACCTGTTGGTGCGCGCCTTCAAAACGGCGGGAACGCTCTCGCCTCAGGAGAGTTGAATAACCATGCGTCAGTACCTCGACCTATTGCAAGACATTCTGGATAACGGTGTACGCAAGGACGACCGCACCGGCACGGGCACCTACTCGGTTTTTGGACGGCAGTACCGGCACGATCTTGCCGATGGCTTTCCATTACTTACGACCAAGAAGTTGCACCTCAAGAGTATCGTCAACGAACTCATCTGGTTTCTCAGCGGCGATACCAATACGCGCTGGCTGAAGGAAAACGGTGTTTCAATATGGGATGAGTGGGCTACCGAAGAAGGTGATCTGGGTCCCATTTATGGCGCACAGTGGACGGCATGGCCAACCCGCGATGGCGGTAGCATCAACCAGATAGATTACGTGGTGGACTGTCTGAAGAATAATCCTGACAGTCGTCGCATCCTCTTTCATGCGTGGAATGTTGAGTACCTGCCGGATGAGAAGGTAAGTCCGCAGGACAATGTTGCCGCCGGACGCATGGCGCTGCCACCCTGCCATCTGTTGTACCAGTTCTATGTTGCTAACGGCAGGCTGTCAGCCCAGCTGTTTATTCGTTCAAGTGACTCCTTTCTGGGGCTGCCCTATAACACCGCCAGCCTTGCCGTGTTGGTTATGATGTTGGCTCAACAGTGCGATCTGCTGCCGGGCGAGATCATAATCTGTACGGGCGATTCGCATATCTACTCCAATCACCTGGAGCAGGTTCGTGAGCAGCTTGGGCGCGAGCCCCGTCCGCTTCCGCAATTGAATATTCTCAGGCGGCCGGACACGATCTACGACTATCGGTTCGAGGACTTTGAATTGGTGGGCTACGAACCGCATGCTCACATTGCCGCGCCGGTCGCGGTCTGAGTACTTTATGGTAGAGCTTGCCGTTATTGTCGCTGCCGCAGATAACGGCGTAATTGGATGCAAAGGAGAGTTGCCCTGGCATCTTCCCGAAGACCTTCGCTACTTCAAGCGAGTCACTCTGGGAAAGCCCATTGTGATGGGGCGTAAGACTTTCGAGTCGATCGGCAGGCCGCTGCCGGGACGCGCTAACATTGTTATTAGCCGTAATGCTGACTATCGCGCGGAGGGTGTCCGGGTTGTTGCCTCGCTTGATGAGGCACTGCAATTGGCAGAAGACATCGCTGCAAACGATTCGGTTGATGAAGTGATGGTGATCGGTGGCGCACAGATTTATGCCGAAGCGCTCCTGCGTGCCGATCGGCTGTACTACACGGCAGTACATGGCAACGTAGAAGGAGATGCATTTCTGCCCGGGATTGATTGGACGCTTTGGCGTGAAACCTCTCGCGAAACCCATCGCGCAGCGTGCCCCGATGCATTTGACTACACGTTTTTAACCTATGAGCGATCCCGGCCGGCTGCTACATACTAAGCAGGTGTTACCGAGTCGCGCGGAAATCAATAGGAGTGTAACCATTCTACACATTTCAGCATAAGCATCCCGCCAGAGCCTTACCTAAATTGAATTACTCACCCATTTGGGTTTAAATCGCCTTCCTCGGTTTACGGACTCAGGTTTTTGCACTATTAAATGATGTACCAGTAATAAAGTAGTTACACCGAGTCGCAATTTATCAGCTCAGAATCACTCAGTTGGATATAGGAAGCCCCATTCCCATGACTATGCATCGAATGAAGAACGTGTTCGTCGCTGCGCTTATCTCTGTCGGCACCCTTGTGGGTACGGTGGCAGTAGTGCAAGCCAGTACCCTCGAATCCATCCTTAAGGTTGGAGAAGACAAAAACTCAGCTGCGCGCAAATCGCAGGTCAAGGTTGATCGTCTTGCCGACGAAACCAGGGACCTGCTCAGCGACTACAAGACCGTCATGAAGCAGGTAGACGGGCTCGTGGTATACAACAACCGTTTGCAGCGCCAGATCGAAAACCAGTTGCAGCGAATCGGCAATATCGAAGATTCGATCGAACAGGTGACCGTCGTCCAGCGCCAAATGACGCCGCTTGTTATTCGTATGATTGATGGCCTCGAGCAGTTTATTGAACTCGATGTGCCCTTCAACAAAGAAGAACGGATGCAGCGGGTTGCGTTTTTGCGCAGTAACCTGGACAGGGCCGACGTGAGCGTTGCGGAAAAGTTTCGCCAGGTGCTCGAAGCCTACAATATTGAGCTGCAGTACGGCCGCGGTATTCAAACTTATCGGGATACTATCGACGTGGGCGGCGCTCCGCGTGACGTGGACTTCCTTCGTATTGGACGTGTAGCTCTTGTCTATCAGTCGACTGATGGTGCGGTATCGGGTGCTTGGGACAAGTCCTCAAGCTCCTGGGTTGACTTGCCTGCGGGCGAGTACAACGCTGCTATTCGTAAGGGAATTCGTATTGCCAATAAGCAAGCTACGATTGAACTGTTAAATATGCCAGTTTCGGCGCCGGAGGCGAATTAATGTTTATCAACCGCTTTAAAGTCTCATTACTCGCTGTTGCTGGCGTCGCCGCACTGTCGGCCAACCTCGCTGTTGCCCAGCAGGAAGGCGCTGCTGCTGAGCCATCAGCCCAGTCGCTCGAACAGCTTCTACAATTTGTCAAGAAGGGTCAGGTGACCGAGGCCAGGGAAAACCAGGCTCGCGAATCTCGCTTCTCCAAAGACAAGGCCAACCAGGCTGCTGAATTGAGAAAAGCCGAAGCCGAGAGAACCCGGCAGGAGCAACTCAGTGAGCAACTGGAAAATACGTTTGAAGAAAACGAACTGCTGATTACCGCCAAGCAAGCTCAATTGCGCGAGAAGCTGGGTACCTTGGCTGAGCTGTTTGGACACCTGACTGCTGCTTCTGGCGATTTGGCGTCCAACATTGAAGTTTCGTTGGCGTCGACACAGTACCCAGACCGGGAGCTGTTCCTCAAAGATCTTATCGCCAAGATGGGCGGTGCCGACACGCTGCCTAGCGTAGAAGAAATCGAGCGCGTCTGGTTTGAGCTTTTGCGCGAAGTGCGTGAGACAGGTGAGGTTGTCAAATTCACTGCTGAAGTTGCGACACCAGCTGGTGAAAGAGAGCAGCGTGAAGTATTGCGTATTGGTGCTTTCAACGTTATCGATACCAACGGCAATTACCTGAACTTCGAAAATGGCACGCTCAGTGAGTTACCGCGGCAACCGAGCGGCAACTACACAGGCTGGGCCAGCGATCTGGCGTCTGCGACATCGGGTCTGCACACCTTTGGTATCGACCCCACAGGTCCTACTGGTGGTTCCTTCCTCGCTGCAATCATCGATACGCCAACACTCGAAGAGCGCTGGCATCAGGGCGGCTATATTGGCTATGCCATCACCGCCGTTGGTATCTTTGCCTTCATTCTGGCGATATACCGCATGCTTGTGTTGTCTGTGGTCGGCGCCAAGGTGAGCTCACAGCTCAAGAGCGAGAAAGCGAACGACAACAACCCACTGGGCCGCGTTCTCAAGATTCACGAGGACAACCCCAAGATGGATACCGAAACACTGGAGCTCAAACTGTCTGAGGGTGTGCTGAAAGAGACACCGAAACTGGAGAGCGGTTTGACTCTGCTGAAGATTATCGCAGCGGTTGCGCCTCTGATGGGTCTGCTGGGTACGGTTACCGGTATGATCATTACCTTCCAGGCGATCACGATCTTCGGAGCCGGCGATCCGAAAGCAATGGCGGGTGGTATCTCGGGGGCACTGGTAACTACCGTGCTGGGTCTGTTGGTTGCGATACCCACAGTGCTGCTGCACACCGTCGTTAATGGACGTTGCCAGAGCATCATCCATGTGCTCGATGAGCAGACTACAGGAATTATTGCAGAGCACACTGAAGCCAACCTGAGGTCGTAACATGAATGGGCTAAGCAGTGCGCAGGAAACCCTGCTGAGGTTTATGGATCTGGGCGGCGATGTGCTTTGGCTCATCGCTATCCTGCTCTTCTTCATGTGGATGCTGATTTTTGAACGCGTCTGGTACTTCAAGTTTGGCTGGAAGGCAGATGTTGCTGCTGTGATTACCAAATGGGAATCACGCCCGGAGCGTAAGTCCTGGGAAGCACACCAGATTCGTGAGATGTTGATTTCTCAAGCGCGGATCAAGATAAACAGATATCTGCCCGTCATTAAGACACTGGTGGCACTTTGCCCTCTGCTGGGTTTGTTAGGTACCGTGACCGGAATGATCGAAGTGTTCAACGTGATGGCGGTGACAGGTGGTGGTGATGCCAAGTCGATGGCGGGAGGCGTTTCACGCGCCACCGTACCTACGATGGCCGGCATGGTCGCTGCGTTGTCCGGCGTATTTGCTAATACTTACGTAACCCGTGTAGCGCAACATGAAAGCGAATTCCTTCAAGACAACTTGACTACAGATCACTGATAGAGCCAATTTGATGCGCAAAAAAAAGCTAGCGACAGATACCGACGAGGCGGAAATTGATCTGACACCGATGCTTGATGTGGTGTTTATCATGCTTATCTTCTTCATCGTCGTTGCATCCTTCATCAAGGAAGCGGGAATTGAGGTCAACCGACCAGATAATTCCAAGTCAGACCCCAGCGATGCCTCTAGCATTCTGGTGACGATCACTGGCGACAACCAGGTGTGGATGGAAAATCGTCGCATCGACATCAGGTCGGTGCGAGCAAATATTCAACGGCTCCTCGCTGAGGACCCCGAGCAGCCACTGACGATCAAGGCTGAGCGGGGCGCTAAAGCGGGCACGTTGGTGGGAGTTGCTGATTCCGCTCGCGAAGCCGGTGTCGGTACAGTGAACTGGGCCAGTGGAGGGGATAAGTAGTATGGCTACTTCGACACGTGGTCGAGCGCAACAGCAAGGTGGTGGAGAGGGTGAAATCGACCTGACGCCGATGCTGGACGTCGTCTTTATTATGCTCATTTTCTTCATTGTTACGTCTTCTTTTGTGAAAGAGCCCGGGGTGGAGATCTTCAAGCCACAGGCCACCACAACAGAGGCCTGCGTGCGCGGCACGATTATCTTTGCAGTGGATGATCGCGGCGATATCTATTACAACAAAAACAAAACGACTATTGATCGCGTGAATCGTCTTGCAGAAGCTGCGAAGAAAGAGTCGCCTCAGGCTAACCTTGTGATTCAAGTGGATATGGATACGCCAACGCATGTTGTTGAAGAGTTGATAGATGAAGTTCGCTCTGTAATGACAGCTCCGCCGTGTATTTCCACAGATGAGGAGGCCTGATCGCAATGAGCAGTAATATCACCAGAATGATCATAGCGGCACTCTTTGCCATCCCGGTCGCATTGGGATTGTTTGCGATCATGAATAGCTTGATCGATACGGAGTTTGTGCAGCCGGATATAAAGGCGCGCAAAGTAGCCGATATCGTGAGACCCGATGAAGAAATCGAGGTTAACACTAAACAGGAAAAACCTGAGAAAGTAGACGACCCCGAGGAGCCGCCACCTGAGATGCAGCCCCTGGAGTTTGATATGGATATGGACGTTAATGTTGTTAACACTGCACCATCGTCCCAGGTGGCTCTCGAGATTAATTCCAGCGGTATGTCATCCGGCGACGGCGAGTATCTGCCGATCGTAAAGGTAGCGCCAATTTATCCGCGCCGTGCACAGACTCGAGGTATTTCCGGTTATTGTATTGTGGAATACACCGTAACTAAGACCGGATCTATCCGCGACCCGCAGCCGGTGGATTGTCAACCGTCGGGCGTTTTTGAAAGCGCGTCAGTGAAGGCTTCCTTGAAATTCAAGTACAAGCCACGGGTTGTAGATGGTGAAGCAATTGAGGTGGCTGGCGTGCAGAACAAATTCACTTACGAGTTGGAACAATAGGTGAGTGTTATGAAGTTGTTAAAAGCTCAGAGGTGGTCTTCGGCTGCTTTACTTGCGATACCGGTTGTAGCCGCACAGGTTGCACTAACACAGGTACAGTCCGAACTGGGTCTGTCACCCTATTCGTCTGCGATCGCGCAGGATGAGCAGGCGGCAAAGCCGCAGCAAGAGACCCGTCGAACTCCAGCGCTACGCAATAAGGTGTATGAGCGTCTCGCTGAGGCGCAGGCAGCTGCAGAAGCCAAAGATATGGCGACAGCTCAGAAGGTGCTCGACAGCATGATTGCCTCTGGCGGCAAGAATGAACTCAACAGCTACGAGTTGGCTAATGTCTACAATCTCTATGCATTTATTCACTACTCGCGTGAAGATTATCCAGCGGCTTTGAAGGCCTATGAGAACGTTGTAAAGCAGCCAGACATTCCTTTGGCGATGGAGATCAACACCAAATACACTATCGCACAGCTGTATTTCGTTCAGGAGCAGTGGAAGAAAGGCATAGACGCGCTGAATCAATGGTTTGCGCTCACAGAGAATCCTTCGGAAAACGCCTACATTCTGCTGGCACAAGGCTACTACCAGCTGAAGGACTATAACAAGGCGTTGGTAAACACTGAAACCGCCATCAATATGTACAAAGAGAAGGGCAAGGTTCCCAAAGAACAGTGGTTTAACCTGGCGCGTTTCCTGTATTTCGATAAAAACGATATCAATAACGCCGTTGCGGTTCTTGAAGAGCTGTTGACCTACTACCCGAAGAAACAGTACTGGGTTCAGATCTCGCATATGTATGGCGAGCAGAAGAAAGACTCCTGGCAGTTGGCAGCTATGGAGACAGCCTACGTTCAGGATATGTTGGATAAGGGCACTGAGCAGGTCACTATGGCGTACCTCTACCTTAACGGTGAAGTGCCGTACAAGGCGGGCAAGGTGATTGATCGGGGCCTCAAGGATGGAAGTATCCAGGATACTGGCAAGAATTATGAAGTTATGGGTAACGCATGGCGGCAGGCGCAAGAAGTCGATAAGGCTATCCCGGCAATGGAGGTAGCTGCATCGAAGTCGGACTCCGGAGAGCTGTATGCGCGCCTGGGTAACGTTTATCTCGACGGCGATCAGTACAAGAAGGCGATCACGGCTATTAATAAGGGCCTGCAGCGCGGTGGTGTGAAGCGTCCAGATACAGCTCGTCTGGTTCTGGGAATGGCTTACTTTAACGACAAGCAGTACGCCAAAGCGCGAGAAGCATTCAAGGCAGCGGGTCGCGATGAGCGTTCAGAGAAATATGCAGCCCAGTGGATCCTGTACATGGATACCGAACTTGATCGTCAGCAAAAGCTTGCTGATGGCGGCTAACTGGTACTGATAGTACTGGGGGATGGTGAATCCACCAGCAAAGAAAAAGGGAGCACGTGGTGCTCCCTTTTTTTTGATCTCGTATCAGTCACACACCGCTACGAGTGAAGATGGGACCGACTAAACCGGTACCACGTTCTCCGCTTGAGGGCCTTTCTGGCCGTCAGTGACGGTGAACTCAACTTTCTGGCCGTCGGAAAGGGTTTTGAAACCATCCCCCTGAATTGCGCTGAAGTGCACAAATACATCGGGTCCGCTTTCCTGCTCGATGAAGCCGAAGCCTTTGGATTCGTTAAACCATTTTACCGTGCCAGTTACTGTAGCCATATGCAAATTACCTGTCTTACTTGCGTAGGAACCTGTCGATTCCTTGTTAATCGTAAACATTTATGGACGGCAAATCGACGAACACCGGGTTAGTCGAATCCCGCATAAACAGTGCCGCGAATCAGCACTCTTGAAGTGTATCACCGCTTTGGCATACCGCTAATATCGATTAGAAAAAACTTTGTTACTTTTGCGGCTGTCGCGTCGAGCTACAGTGAGGCATGGGCAGCGCCAATCAGGCCGGGATAAGGGGTGGTGATGACATGTACAGGCACTGCCTGGAGATGCTGCTGCATCGCAGTTCTGCCGCAAAAGCGCTCGTGGAATGTGCTGCGTTCAAGGAAAGGAATCATCCGTGGCAGGATGCCTCCCGCCAGAAACAGCCCGTCATAAGCGCCATTCGCAAGTACAAAGTTGCCGCTAACTTCACCCAGTAAGGCGCAAAAAATACTCAGGGCCGTGCAGCATTGCGCATTGTCACCGGCGATTGCTTGTGTGCTTACCTCCCCAGGTGTACGCATTACCGCATCGGTGTTCTCCAATTGGCAGACATGCCGGTAAAGGCGCAGCAACCCCGGCCCGGAAACAAGTAACTCGGCGTACAGATCGGCGTGGTTTTGGCGGATGAGGTTGAACAGGTCGATTTCGTAGTCAGATCCTGGTGCCAGACTCATAAATCCCGGTTCGCCGGATTGAACGTGCACACTGCCTTTAATCTGCGCGATGGTTGCACCACCCAGGCCAGTGCCTGGCCCTATCGTTGCAAGGTGTTCACCCGCAGTAACGCAGTGGTGAATTGATACCAGATCGTCACCGCCCAAGTGAGGCAGAGCGTAGGCATTGGCTTCAAAGTCGTTGATGCAGCGCAGCTGCTCAAAACCAAATGAGCGGGTTATGTCGCTGATAGAAAAGCTCCAGTCCATATTGATCATGGCGACACGATCGCTGGACGGAGGTGCCGCAACCGCGATGCAGGCTCGCATGGGAGGAGGTGATTCGAGTTGCGCCAACCAATGCGCAATAACACTTTCCAGGCTGTTGTAATCCCGATTGTTGTAGATCGCTACGGCCCGCAGTTCTTGAGCCTGCTCATCAAACAGCGCCAGTCGGGTGTTAGTCCCACCCACGTCAGCAACCAGCCGTTGTCTGGCAGAGTTGCCTGACATTATGCGGCGGTTAGGATTTTGAGTATGTTGGTTGAGCCTGAACGTCCAATAATTTCTCCGCGGGTGAGGATAATGGAATCGTTTTTCTGCAGATAACCATCATCGAGGAGAAACTCAATGGCGCGGGATTCAAGGCTGACCTCGTCAAACGCCTCGGCGTCGAAGAACAGTGGAATAACGCCCCGGCACAGGCTGAGCTTCTGCAGCGTTGCACTATTGTTACTCAGCGCAAATATAGGCAGGCCTGAACTTAATCTCGACATCAGTAACGGTGTGGTGCCTGATTCGGTCAGGCAGGCGATACCGCGGACATTGGAGTAGTGATTCGCTGCATAGATGGCTGAAAATGCGATGGTTTCCTGAGCGCTGTCAAAGCGCTTTTCCAGACGATACTTGGAGGTCGTCGCCATGGGGTGGCGCTCTGCCCCCAGAGCGGCATCAGCCATAGCTTTAACCACTTCTACCGGAAACTGACCCACCGCAGTTTCAGCCGATAGCATCACGGCATCTGTACCATCGAGTACGGCGTTGGCAACGTCGAACACCTCGGCGCGCGTCGGCTGTGAGTTGCTGATCATTGATTCCATCATCTGCGTGGCGGTGATTACTACGCGGTCCATGCGTCGCGCGCGCGCAATCAGGTCTTTCTGGATACCAATAAGTTGTGCGTCCCCAACTTCAACGCCCAAGTCGCCGCGAGCCACCATGATCCCCGTTGCTTCCTCGATTATGCTGCTGAGTGTGTCCTCATCAGCAACCACCTCGGCGCGTTCAATCTTGGCGATGATTGCCGGTAGCATCTGGTGTCTGGCCAGCAGCTCTCGAGTCAGTTGTATGTCTGCTGCGCTGGAAACAAACGATACAGCGACAAAGTCCGGCCTCACCTCAGCAAGACTGTCTATGTCCTTGATATCCTTGGTCGTCAGTGCGGGAGCGGCAAGACCACCTCCCAGTTTGTTGATGCCTTTACGCGAACTGAGCTTGCCGCCGATCAACACCGTGCAGTTTACAGCGCCGGCCTCGACATCATCGACGCACAATCGAATGCGTCCGTCGTCCAATAGCAGGATGTCGCCACGGTCCACATTGTCTGCAAGCTCTCGATAGTCCAGCCCCACACCGTGCAGCGTGCCTTCACCTTCCCCAATGCTCAGGTCGAGCCGGAAGCGGTCACCACCGGAGAGCTCAACGGAGTCATCCCGAAAGCTGCTGATGCGAATTTTGGGACCTTGAAGATCGGCGAGAATTCCAACATAGCGACCGGCGATGGCTGCCTGCTTGCGAATTTGTTGCGATACTTTGATGTGATTACGCGCGGTACCGTGGCTGAAATTCAGTCTGAATACGTCGACACCGGCCGCTATAAGTTTTGCGATCATGCCGGCTGATTCACTGCCTGGGCCGATGGTTGCAACAATCTTTGTGCGTCGATTGACTTTGGGAGTCACGAAATGTCCTGCCTGATGTAGTAGAGACTATTTTGGGAGGTTAGCATCGTTCTTTGCTCAATGCCTGCTTTCCAGGCGGTTGTAGCTTCTGAGTAGTCACGTCTGCTGCTTGATTTAGCCGTGCATTTTCTCTTGTGTAGAGTGTACCTCTTCCCCGGTATTCCTTTAGCGTCCATCGAGATAGGCGCGTGTCACATCCGGGAAGTCTGTGAAGATGCCATCTACGTCCAGGATTTCAAAAAAAGTACGGTGCAAGGCCTCGAAGCTATCGAATCCAGCCGGCACCTGCTCCCGCCTGAAGGTGTAGGGGTGTACCAGCAGCCCGTGTGCCTTGGCTTTTTCAATCAGGTCGCTGAAGATGGGTTGGCCGTTGTCATCGGTTCCAACGATGATTTGGCCTATCCAGGGTCCAATACCGTCGGCATAGGTAGCAATACTTGCCAGGCCTTCGCTGGTCTTCATAACGTCATAGTCGGTATTGCCGTCCTCACCCCAATCGTTCTCACCGATCAGTTGGATCAGCGGCAGAGGGGTGCGCAACTCTTCGCGCAGGTAACGCAGAGTTTTGTCATCAAAACATTGCAGATAAACCCGTTCGGTTTGCCCGGCGAGGCCTCTCTCGTCCAGTATCGCCAGGATGATCTTCGCCATATCGAAGCCGTGCTGGCGATGAAATTGCGGGGCTTTCAGTTCAATATAGAATCCGGCGGTGCGTCCGGTACTGTGATTGAGGCCTTCTATCAGTGTGATTTCCTCGTCTAGCGTGGGTACCGTGAAGAGGCCCTTTGCCAATGGATAGCGGTTGGGAAATACGGCACGCTCTTCATTGGAATCAGAAAATTCGCTTCGCTCATGCGCACGTAACGAGCGGATCTCGGCCAGCGTGAAGTCAATCGCATAGAAACGGCCGTCGGAGCGGACCCGGTCTGGAAACTTCTGAGCGACATCAGTGGTAGATTGCAGGTAGATGTCGTGAAGCACGATGGGAATACCGTCGCGAGTTAACACGATGTCCTGCTCGATGAAGTCTGCGCCCATCGCGTGTGCCATGGCCTTGGCAGGCAGCGTATGCTCGGGCAGGTAGCCACTGGCACCCCGGTGTGCAATAACGATGGCAGAGTCGGCCATGGGCATCCCCGTATAAGTGATTGTGAGTCCCAAAAAAAAGGCGCGGAAAAAACACCGCGCCCTGTTCAATGGTACTGTCAAAAGTGATCGCTAGGGGAGAGCGGCGATCCAGGTGTTGCTTTCGAACCACTTCTGTCGGATCTTCGCCAGAATGCCCATCTTGCCGTAGGCGTCCAGATAGTTGTCTACCAGATTGTGGAACTCAGGATCTGTTTTCTTGACTGCAATGCCGATTGGCTCAACCGTCAGAGGACGCTCCAGGGTGCGCAAGCCGGCATCCGGGTAGCGCAACACCTGCAGAATACAGCTGGTCATGTCTGCAACCATGCCGTCAACTTTGCCTTCCTTGATCATGGCAACGCCTTCATCATAATCCTGGATCTCAATCAGGGTGGCTTCAGGTGCTGCTGCGGTCACAAACGCACTGCTGGTCGAGTTTTTCAGGGCTGCCAGTTTGAGGTCTTTACGATTGAACTCGCCTGCCTCAGACACCTTGGCCAGCGCCGTATCATTGGTCAGGATAGACTTGCCGGACATCATGTAGGGGCCGACAAAAGAGGCCGCCTCGGCGCGCTCGGGAGTGATTGATACACCCGAAATCACCATGTCTACCTGCTCTTCTTCAAGTGCTTGCATCAGATCGCCAAATGGCATCACCTTAACCTCGAGCTTGACGTGCATAGCGTTCGCCAGGGCTTTGGCGAGATCAACGTCGAAACCCATCAGCTTACCTTCCCGATCGGCCATCGTGAAAGGAGGTTGACCGGCAGACATGCCCACTTTGAGGGTTTTGAAGTCGATGACCCGCTGTAGGGTATCTCCTGCCATTGCCATTGACGACAATGCAGAGGTGAAAACGAGTAGCGCAGTCAGCGCTAGGTGTTTGAATAGTCCGGGCATTATTGTGCTCCTTGGTTGCGGCGCCTGCGACAGGCTGTGTGCTTGATTTGGTGGCACACAGTGTAAGCCTAGAGAGCCGGTTCGCCAACGCCTTTTCAGTCTGCCAGAATGCTGAATCCTACTAATGAGGACAAATCACATGGTTGTGGCATTCGATCGCATCACAATTACAGTGGCCGACCTGGCCGAGGCGTGCAATGAGTTGAAAGTACTCACCGGTAAAGAGGCCAGAATTCTCCCGGACTCAACGGCTTCGGGTCGTGTGGCGTGGCTGGCGTTGTCAAACACGACTCTGGAGCTGGTAGAGAGCGAGGGCGCCGAGAATACGATCAGCGCTCTTGTGTTTTCCGTCGACGCCGCCGTTGATCTGAACAACAGCATGGGGGTATCACTGGGTGCGACTGACGGGAAAGCAACAGAGCAGTTTCGCGCTGATTTTCCAGACAGCTCAACTGAAGCCATTGGTGTCGATCATGTGGTCTTGCGCTGCAGCGATGGCCAGGACTGCATCGACCTGTTTGGCACTCAGCTAGGCATACGACTAGCGCTGGACCAGGATGTGCCCGAGTGGGGAGGCCGTATGCTGTTCTTTCGCGCCGGGAAGCTGACACTGGAGGTGTTGGCAAACGAAAAAACCGAGGTCAATCATTTCTGGGGACTCACGTTCTTTAACAAGGATCTGGATGCCTGGCATCAACGTCTGTCAGAAGCAGGTGTGCAGTTATCAGCTATTCGCGATGGTCGCAAACCTGGCACACGAGTGGCTAGTCTTAAAAGCCACTGCCTCGGCCTGCCAGCCTTGTTGTTGCAGCCCGCGCCACGATAAAACTGATCAGATTACGCAGTGTTTCGCGTAGTCCATGTTCTCTTCGTTGGTCCAGTCGCTCTTGTCTTTGTTCTTCAAGTCTTCGCACCACTCATCTGAGCCTATTGTCTGGCTGTCGAGTAAGCAATGCTTGCCATAGGTTAGCCCTTCATCGACGGTCCAGTCACTCTTGTCCTTCGCTTTCACCTGGGCACACCAGCGTTCGCTACCGGGGTCGGCGCTGCAGGCGCTGAGTAACAGGACGATCGTAACCGCGATCATTGCTTTCATGGTCTTTCTCCTGAAATTGCTTGGGCTTCTGTCGATACACTTGCAGTATTGCACCAGCTCACTGATTGCGCCATTGCCTTTAGACTCCTCGCGCGATATTGGAAGTGCTCGGGAGTGCGGGTTCAGCTCGAGAGTTGAAAGGGCGCAAACAGTTCCCGAAATAGTCGCACCAAAAAAGGGGCCCGAAGGCCCCTTTGATAGCTTTGCCCCGGTGTTACTTCTTGAGCTGAGCCTTAATGGTTTTCTGCGTAGTATCGTTATACGGAGGCAGCATGCCGCTCAGCTTGCCTACGTTCATGCCCGTTTGGCGGTAGACCGACTTGGCATGGCTGAACGTCTTGAAACCCTCAATGCCGTGGTATGAACCCATCCCGCTGGGTCCAATACCGCCAAAGGGCAAATCTTCCTGGGCGATATGCATGACCACATCGTTGACACAAACCCCGCCGGATGTTGTGCGCGTAATCATCGCACTTTCTTCCTGCTTGTCTTCACCGAAGTAGTAGGCAGCCAGGGGGCGAGGCTTGCTGTTGATGTAGTCAATGGTCTCCCCAAAGTCCTTGTAGGTTTTGATGGGAAGTACCGGTCCGAACATCTCTTCCTCCATGAGGCTTAGATCTTCTGCGGGCTGAGAGACCAGCGTGGGCGGAATCTTGAAGCTATTGTGCTGAGCGCTAAAATCTTCATTGGCCGGATTGATCGGTATTACCTTCTCACCGCGTTCCTGTGCCTCTTTCAGGTAGCCATTCAGTCGCTGATAGTGACGTTCGTTTACCACGGAGGTGTACTGTTCGTTGCTGAGCAAAGTGGGATACATTTGCGCTACAGCGCGCTCTGCACTGGCGATAACTTCGTCCAGTTTTTCCTCAGGCACCAGCAGATAGTCGGGCGCGAGGCAGATTTGGCCAGCGTTCATGGTCTTACCCATCATGATACGCGCCAGGCTCTTGTCTATGTCGGCGCTGCGCGACACGATGACCGGCGATTTGCCGCCCAGTTCCAGCGTAACAGGCACCAGGTTTCTCGAGGCCGCGGCCATAATATGTTTAGCGATACCAGTGGCGCCGGTGAAGATCATGTGGTCAAAGGCCAGCCCGGAGAAGGCTTGCCCAACTTCTGGGCCACCAGTGAATGTGGTCACTTCGAGAGGGTCGAAAACGTCTGCAACCATGTCTGCGATAACGTCAGAGGTGGCGGGCGTGAATTCCGATGGCTTGATCATAACCCGGTTACCCGCAGCCAGGATGCCGGCCATGGGTTGAAAGACCATCGCAATTGGGAAATTCCATGGCGCAACGATGCCGACCACGCCCTTGGGCTGATACTCGATACGCGAGCGGCCGCCGAGCAAGTTCAGCGGAAACAGAGTGGGCCGTTTTTCCGCCGCCATCCATTTACGGACATGCTTCTTTGAATGCTTCAGTGCGCCGATGGAACCAATAACATCGGTCAGCATGTTCACTTCACGTGGACGGCAGGTGAAATCGGTATTTAGCGCATCGCTGATTTTATCGGCGTAGCGAACCAGCCCATCAATGGCGCGATCCATCCGATCGATCCGGGTTTCCGCTGAGACCGCACCTTCGGAAAGGTATGCCTGTTTTTGGTCGGCGAGCGACTGCTGCATTTGCTGCTCGACATCTTCCGATATCGGTGCCTGTTGCGGTGCGTTCATGGAGTCATCCTCTTGTTATATCTGGCCTTGAAGGCATTGTTAGAACCGAGCAGTATAGACCGAGAGTGAGCAAATATTAACCAAATGCGAAGGTTATTTCTGGCCAAAAACAACGACGACTTGGCAGCGGGGTCGCCAGCTGCTACAACGTGAGCATGATCAATGATTCCTCCACTGCCGATAACCGCACGCCATCCCCCCCATATGGGTATTCACGCGTTTGCACGCATAGCCGAGCACAACAGGTACATATCGTCGCGGAGTTTCATGCGCACAAGATTCGCCCCAGTCGTATCGCCTATCGCGTTGGCATAGATATAGCACTGATTGAGGCTTTGATTGCGGGTGAGGAAGAGCCGGAGCTCTTTCCGCGTCTCGTGGCGTATTACCGCAGACAGCGGTATCATCAGCGTATGCGCGACGCTACCGTCAAGCGGGGTATAGCCCAGTACGAGACTCAGCAAAAAATAGAGAAAGAGTTCCACTCAGACATAGAGCTATAACAACCGAGTGGCTACAATGATCGGCGGAAACCTGAATCGGCACTAGCCGGAAGGAAGCCAGTGTGGCGATGTTTCCTAAAACGTCCTCAGCCATTATCGGATTTGGTATCCGAGAAGGCACTGCCATGCTTGTGGATGCTGTTCTGGGCCGACCTTCCAGACCGCGCCGGGTATTGGACTACATCAGAGACAACACCAAGCCGGGCGACCCGGTTGCCGTGCTCGAAGCCATGGACACGTTTGCGCTGGAACAGCGTTTTCTGATGAACGTAGGCGATGTGAAGGGTATGATTCTCACCCGCCAACTCATGCGGTCCGCCGCGGGCAATGTGTTGGAGCTCGGCACTTACTGCGGCTATTCGGCAATCCTCATGGGTCAACACCTTGCCGGAAATGGGCATGTAGATTCTGTTGAGGTCCATGCTGACAATGCGGCCGTTGCCAGAGAGATCATTGAGCATGCCGGCTTGACGGACGTCATTACTGTTCACGTAGGTTCTGCTGAGTCGGTTATCCCCCAGTTGGGCAAGCAGTATCAACTGGTTTTTATCGATCACTTGAAAAGCCTCTACTTACAAGATCTTAAAGTCATTGAGAATTGTAAGGCGATAGGGCCGGGCAGTATCGTTGTCGCTGACAATATCGGTATGTTTGATGCCACGGGCTATCTGGATCATGTCAGGAAGTGTGGCCTCTATGAGAATACACACTATGACACCCACATGGAGTACAGCGACAATATCTACGATGCCATAGAGGTGTCGGTTATGAC
>CALINF010000043.1 GCA_938045215.1 uncultured Halieaceae bacterium
GCGGGATATTCACGCCGTCGCCAGCGGGTGTTGTTCCCTGTTCGTGCAGCCGGCGATAGACGGGCTTCCAGCCAGGCCCGCCCGGGTTGATGTGACGGCAGAACCGATCGAGCGTTTCGTCGTCAGCCGGTGGTGTCAGCAGCGCCGCAGATGTAAGAGCCTTCTTCGATGCCGGTGCAGCCGTCGTCGGTGTGGGTTCCTCATTGATCGGTATGACCACCGATGAAATAGCGGATTACTTCCAGGTACTGGAAGCCGATATGGAGAACAACAGCAACCGCGCAGAAAAGCATATCCAATACGATGTAGATATGGATTTCCGTCCGGTTACGCTGGTTGATAACCACCGTGTGTGTGAAGACATCACGATCCTCACGTTTGATCGCAAAGTGAATGTACAGGCCGGCGAATTCATATTTCTGTGGTTGCCCGGTATCGGCGAGAAGCCGTTTTCGGCGCTTACCGACGACCCCTTCTCACTGGTGGTGATTGATGTGGGAGAATTCACCCACGCGCTGATGGACTTGCCAGTAGGTACCGAGGCTTACGTGCGCGGCCCTCACGGAATCCCCGTCGATCCCGGCGAAGGCAAGAAAGTTATGGCAGTGGCCGGCGGCACCGGACTTGCCGCGGTCTACCAGATTGCACGTGACTGGGGCAATGCCGAGGTATTTACCGGCGCACGCACTGCCGAGAGGCTGTATTTTCTCGAAGAGTGCCAGAAAATAGCCGATGTTCATGTGGCCACCGACGACGGCAGTGCAGGCTTTCAAGGCTTTGTGACACAACTGCTGCGTGATCGGCTTCAGGGCATGTCAGCCGATGAACTCAAGGATCTGGTGTTTTACAACTGCGGCCCGGAGCCTATGGTGCATGCCGCGATCGCGGTGCAGCGCGAATTCTGCAGCGACCAGCAGATCTTCAGCGCAATCGATTACATGACCAAGTGCGGTGTTGGCATCTGTGGTGCCTGCGCAGCACCCAATGGGCAGCGCCTATGCGTGGACGGCCCCTTCCTTCAGGCCGGCTGATACGCAAAGAAAAGGCCGGCATATAGCCGGCCCTCTTTCAATAACAGTGGCTTAGCCTGCAGACCAGTTACCGTGAAAACCGAACGGTACACGTCTGGGCAAGTGCACGGTGGCGATAGGGCCACTGTCAAAGTCCTGGGCTTCGATGACAACCACATCACTCTTGTCGGTGGTCTTGTCATACACATACGCCAGAATCCAGCCATCATCCTCAGCAGCGTCGGCTGAGCGCGGCACGAACACCGGCTCCATGAACACCCTGTGATCGCCTTCGTTGTGCAGGTAGCTGCTGCCATTGAGCAAATCGTGCTTTTTAATACCACCCAGTGACACGTCGGCGCCCAAACCCGCAGTGTAGCCATAGCGATAGGGCTTACCGGTGAGGCGCTCATCAAGGCGCGGGAACTCTTGCGACATATCGTCGAGTCGCTGCTCATGCACGCGAGTCACCTTGGGGTCTATCGTCCAGCGATCCAGAGTGGATACGCCTTCTCCAGGGCCCAGTCGATCCTGATCAAACATCTTGTGATGACGAATCACGTCCAATACCACGCGTCCCTGCTCGTCTTCATATCCATTCATGGGATGGAACACATAGCACGGCTCTACCTCGTGCCAGGTGACATCCTCTGCACTACCTTCCCGCGGCAGCAACCCTACCCGGGCGCCATACTCCGGATGCCACTTATAAGGCAGTCCGTAACCCGCCTCAGCAACCTCAAAATCGAGAATGACAGGAAGATCCAGCAGGATAAAATAGTTCTTGGTGATCATGCAGTCGTGCACCATGGGCTGGCCTGGTACAGGCACATCCACTGTTTTACGCACCCGGTTATCCGTGCCAATCACCACATATTGAATATGGTTCCACAGTGGCGAATAAACCGCGCTATGGAGTTCGCCCGTGTCGGGATCTAAATGAGGGTGAGCCGAAAGCCCACCCGGCAAGGTGCCGTCAAAGTCACAGCGGGCCACCGTTTCCAATTCGTAGTCCAGCTCTACCGGCAAGTTCCCCGCCTCCACCAGCGCAAGAGTCTTGCCCTCATGCGACATAATATTGGTATTGGCGATCCCTTCACCCAGTTGCAAAGCGCCCGCCGGGCCTGGCACAGGAGGCCAGTCCTTGGCCGCCACCACCTTGTCATCTCTCACAAAACGACTGCGAAACCATTCAGCCTTGCCGTCACGCAACCGCAGGCCGTGCGCCATACCGCTGCCAAGAAACCAATGGTGGCTCTTGGGGTCGGCCTCCAGTGGGTTGGGGCCAATGCGCAGGAAGCGACCATCGAGTTCCTTTGGCAGCTCTCCAGTAACCTCAAGGTCAAACGCGGTAAGTTCATCTTCAACCGGGGCAAAGTTGCCCTCCAGATAGGGATTGGTACTCATCAGATTCTCCAGTGACTGCAGCATTAACTGGCTGAGTCTAGCAGTAACCGCAGAATCTTCCATCGATTGATCCGCACCTGTACAGGCGCGCCAAGCCGACCGTAAAACGCAGTTTCGCTTACGCAAGACTCTTTGCTAAGCTCTCCAGCCCTTGCTGCAACCCGCAACTGAACTCAAACAAAGCAGGCACACCTATGAAACCCGAAACGATTGCACTCCATGCCGGCTACGAGGGTGACCCAACCTCACACGCCGCAACCACTCCCATCTACCAGACAACATCGTTTACGTTTGATAACACCCAGCATGGTGCCGATTTATTCAACCTTGCAGTGCCCGGAAACATCTACAGTCGAATCATGAACCCCACCAATGCCGTACTTGAGCAGCGCCTCGCGGAGCTCGAAGGCGGCGTTGGCGCCCTCGCCGTCGCTTCTGGCATGGCCGCTATTCGCTACTCGATCGAGGCAATCGCCGAGGTAGGCTGCAATATCGTCAGCACATCACAGCTCTACGGTGGCACCTACAATCTTTTTGCACACACTTTCCCCAGACAGGGTATCGAGACCCGTTTCGCCAAGGCAGACGATTTTGAAAGAGCAGCCGCGCTGATCGACGAGAACACTCGCGCCCTCTTCTGCGAGTCTATCGGCAACCCAGCCGGAAATATTGTAGACATTGAGCGCTGGGCCGAGATTGCTCATGCCGCCGGCGTACCACTTATTGTCGATAATACCGTTGCCACGCCTTATCTCTGTCGCGCCTTCGATCACGGCGCAGACATCGTTGTGCATTCACTGACCAAATATATCGGCGGCCACGGCACAACCATAGGCGGCGCCATCGTCGATTCGGGCAAGTTCGATTGGGCTGCTCACAATGATCGCTTCTCCGTCATGAATACCCCGGACCCCTCCTATCACGGCGTGGTCTACACCGAGGCGATGGGCGCAGCTGCCTATATCGGCCGGTGTCGGGTAGTGCCACTGCGTAACACAGGTGCAGCACTATCACCGCAAAGCGCGTTCCAGATCATGCAAGGCCTTGAAACTCTGGGGTTGCGGATGGAGCGCCACTGCGAAAATGCCGAGCGGGTTGCCGCACATCTCTCGGCTCATCCTGCCGTGAACTGGGTGAACTATGCCACGCTGCCCGACAGCCCAGACCGCGCCACCTGCGACAGGATTTGTGGGGGTCGTGCTTCAGGCATTATCAGCTTCGGTATTGCTGGTGGTTCCGAGGCGGGCGCCAGATTTATCGACGCACTGCAGCTTATCCTGAGATTGGTGAATATCGGTGATGCGAAATCTCTGGCCTGCCACCCTGCGAGCACCACGCACCGCCAGCTCGACGCCGCGGAGCTGGCCACCGCCGGTGTATCACAGGACATGGTTCGCCTCTCAATTGGTATTGAGCATATCGATGACATCATCGCCGACATCGATCAGGCACTGGCCGCCAGTGCTGCGTGATATCGGACTGAATAAGCGATGAGAGGCACACTGTGCCTCCAGCCAACGGCCGGCCACAAGGCTGGTTGCTGGATGGCCCGGATTGAATGCTAGCCCAGCAGCAGGGACGCTGCGATAGCAAACATGATCAGACCAATAACAAAGTCGAGCACTTTCCAGGCTGAAGGAAGATGAAACAGCGGGGCCAGAAATCGAGCGCCGTAACCCAGGCTGAAGAAGAACAGGAACGAACCAGAGATCGCTCCTGTTCCAAAATGCAATCGGGATATCCCCTCGTATTGGGTAGCGACAGACCCTAACAAGACAATGGTGTCTAGATAAACGTGGGGATTAAGCCAGGTGAATGCCAGACAAGTCAGCACTGTTCTGGTGAGGGTTTCCGGTACGTCGCCGGCGGGATCCAGATAGTGACTGGTTCGAAACGCCGAAACAAAGCTCTTGGTGCCATACCCGATTAAAAAGAGAGCACCGCCATAGCGAGCAATGGATTCTATCGCCGGAAAGTTGTCAACCAGAGCGCCAAAACCTGCAACTCCCAACGCAATGAGTGCGCCATCTGATAAAGCGCATATCAGGCACACCCAAAAGATATGATGTTTCTTGAGGCCTTGCTTGAGCACAAACGCGTTCTGCGCGCCTATCGCCAGAATTAGCGAAAGGCTTAACAGGAGTCCAGAAACTGCCGACTCCATCAGGTAGGCCCCTGCAATGCTTTAGTCCTGCCCGGGGCAATAGAAATCTTCGTAAGGTCGCAAACAGACAACTGCGCCGAGAGTGGGAGGGCCAGCCTCATGATTCGCCGACTTGAGCATGGAAATCTGGAGGCTCAAGGACGTAGACGACATGATCCACGTAGTGGTCGTATAACCAATCAGCGTCACTCACCACACGGTCCAATCTCGCGTCCAAACGCTCTGGTATGCTCCTGCTTCGCACATTTTCGGTGGCGCACGCTATCTCAATGGTCGCCAGGTCATAGTCCACGAAGCCAATCTCCAATACGGCCAGAACAACCTCGGTCATGATTCCCTGACCCGTATAGGGCTCGGCGAGCCAGTAGCCTATTGAACCCGCTTTTTTTGCCATATCAAGCGTATGAAAGCCTGCCACTCCACACAGGTTCTGGTCATAAAAAATCGCATAGTTGGGGCCACGACCCGAGTCGAACTGATCAACAGATCGTTGGATAAATCGCAATGTGTCAGCTGGCGCGTTAACGGCGTCCAACCAGGGCAACCACTCGCGCAAGTAGGTGCGATTGGTATCCGTTAGCTGAAACAGATCTGCGGCATGCTCCAGGGCAAGCCGCTCAATGGTAGTGGTAGTAGAAATCTGTATCGGCTTATCTCGCTGCATCTGGTGATCGTCTGGGTTGTGCATTCGGCATGTCGGACTCCGAAGCATACTAGGCAACTGCAAGTACAACACTCTATAGCTTCGAGAACCGGATAGGCAATCATCTCGGCCGTGCAGGCC
>CALINF010000044.1 GCA_938045215.1 uncultured Halieaceae bacterium
GAAGATTAGCGCCAGCGCGTAAGCAAAAATCGCAGTACTGCCTGCCTCCCGCTCCTGATAAGCCATACCGGTCCATTCGATACGATACCCTGAGGGTAATGTCTCGTCTGCGAGTTGCTCAATGGCTGACATCGATGCACCCGAGCTGTACCCCGGCGCGGTTTCGGCTCGTACCGATGCTGCTCGATACAGGTTGTAGCGCTGGGAAATATCAGGGCCAAGAATAGGACTCGTAGTAACCAATGTACTCAATGGCACCATATTGCCGTCTGAACCGCGTAGGTAGAAATGATCCAGGTCCGACAGGTCCGACCGATAGCGTGACTCCGCCTGCATCACTACCTTGTAGGTCTGACCAAACTTATTGAAGTCGTTGATATACAGTGAGCCCATCTGGGCTTGCAGCGTCATGAACACTTCGCTTAGCGAAACGCCCAAATTCTTCGCCTTTACCCTATCTACATCAATAAAGTATTGAGGTACGTTTGCTCGATAGGTGCTAAAAACACCCTGCAGCTCAGGTTGCTGATTGCCATCGACGATAAAGTTATTCAGTACAGAGGCGAGCTCCGATGGCGGCCGCGAAAGGGTATCCTGCACCAGTATCTCCAATCCACCAACTGCCCCCATACCCGGCACGGCCGGTGGTGACATCGCAAAAACCTGGGCTTCCGGCACGCGCGAAAATGCTTGTGCATTGATTCTGCGCAATACGTTAAAAACGAGCTCTGATTTTTCAGTGCGCTCATCCCATGGATGTAGTACTACAAACAGCGTGCCGCCATTGCTGGCCATGGCGCCGGTCAGAATGGAATACCCGGTGATCGCTGTAACGGTTTCTACTGCCGGGTCTTCGCTGATGAGCGCACTGACCTTATCCATAGCCGCCTTGGTGCGACTAATAGATGAAGCGTCCGGTAACTGTACGTTAACAAAGAAAACCCCTTTGTCTTCATCTGGCACAAAACCCGAGGGAGTACTCAGCATGCCCAATGCCATCGCGCCCATCCAGGCAAAAAACACAACAGCTACCAGCACAAGCTTACGCAGGACCCACTGCACGCCGCTGTCATAGTGATCGGTGAGTCGACTAAACCCAGCCTGAAACTTCTGGTACCACAGGGCATCCTTTTTTTCGCCCTGCTGCAGAAGTAATCCGCACAATGCGGGACTGAGCGTTAATGCGTTGATAGAGGAGAAAACCACTGCGACACATATGGTGACGGCAAACTGCCTGTACATCTCTCCGCTAATACCGGGCAACATGGCTACGGGAATAAAAACCGCCAGCAATACCAGTGTAGTGGCAACGATAGCCCCACCCACCTCCTGCATCGTCAAAATAGCCGCGTCGCGCGGCGTCATCGATGGATCTTCGCGCAGGTGTCTATCGCAGTTTTCGATCACCAAAATAGCGTCATCCACAACGATGCCTATCGCCAGTATCAAGCCAAACAGCGTGACCGTATTGATCGACATGTCCATCGCGAGCAATACGGCAAATGTTGCTATCAATGAAACTGGAATCGCGACCGTCGGTACCAGCGAAGCACGCCAGTTCCCCAGAAAGACAAACGTAATCGCAATAACCAGCGCAACGGCCTGTAGAAGCGATATCACCACCTGCTGCACTGCCGTTGATACATAGCGGGTTGTGTCATACCCGATGATATAATCCAGCCCTTCTGGAAATGACTTGGACAACTCAGCAACGAGTTCATCTACTGCTTTCCCTGACGCGAGGGCATTGGCATCTGCCAGCAGATACATCGCAATATTCACGGCTGGAGTGCCGTTCGTTTCACCGAAAAAGTTGTAGTTGTCCTGCCCTAACTCCACTCTGGCAACATCACGCAAATAGATCGCAGAGCCATCGGGGCGAGCACGGAGCACAATCGCCTCAAACTCTTCCACCTCCTGCAGGCGACCCTTGGCTTGCAACGTGTACTCTGTTTGCAGTGGGCCATCGAACGGCGGCGCGCCGATCTTACCCGCAGGTACCTGAATATTCTGTTCACGCAAGGCCGCCTGAACATCGGCAACCGACAACGCCAAATTGGCCATCTTGTCGGGATCAAGCCACAGACGCATAGAGTATTGCGCTTCGCCCAGAATATCGGCAGAAGATACGCCATCAATGCGCGCCAGCGCGCTTTGAACATTTATCTTTACGTAATTAGAAATGAACTTGTAGTCCAGCGACTCATCTGGAGATGTGAAGCTGATAATCTTGAGGATGTCGGGGGAGCTCTCATCGATACTCAGCCCCATTGCCGTTACTTCCGCGGGTAGCGAAGGCTCTGCCAGTTTTACCCGATTCTGCACGCGCACCAACGCCATATCGGGGTCAGAACCCACGGCGAATGTAACTGTGAGGCGGTAGCTGCCATCGTTCGCACTCTTGGATGACATATAGATCATGTCCTCCACACCGTTCACAGCGTCCTCAATCGGCGTACCGACCGTCGCTTCCACCACTTCTGCAGACGCGCCGGGGTACACGCCGGCCACAACAATATTGGGAGGTGAGATCGCAGGATATTCCGTGACGGGGAGCAGTACGATAGACAGCGAGCCGCTCAGCACCATGATGATTGCGACCACCAGGGCAAACTTGGGCCGCTCAATAAAAAAGGTGCTAAACACTTATGACTGCTCCCCGGAATCGGCGAGCGATTTTACTTGCACTGGCATACCTGGGCGCACTTGCTGTAAACCACGCACAATGACCCGATCGCCCTCTTCCACTCCCTTATTGACCAGCACAAGGTCATCAAATCGGTCACCCAGTTCGACGTTGTGCCGCACTACCTTGTTACTACCATCAACTTCCAGCACAAAACTACCCTGTTGATCTGCTTGCACTGCGGCCTGCGGAATAAACAGACCCTGGATTTCATTGGTTTGCTGCAAGACCACTTTCACGTACTGCCCCGGTACCAATACGGCGTTGGGGTTGGGTATACGAGCTCTTGCCTCGAGCGTACCGGTGGTCTCATCTATTCGATTGGCAAAATAGTCAATCTGGCCCACCTCGGGGTACGTGAAACCATCGGTAAGCTCGAGTGTCACCTGAATATTGCGCAACGCATCTGGATCTGTCCTGCCACCCATACGCTGAGCAAGTGCAGAGACATAGGTTGCCTCGCTGATCTGGAACAGTGCCTCAATAGGATCGATGCTCACCAGTGTAGTGAGGTCACCCGTAGTAGGCCCGACCAAATCTCCCGCGCTAACAATACTTTTGGCAATGCGACCCGAGATTGGCGCAAGAATGGTGGTGAAACCCAAATTCACCTCGGCGCTGGTCACCTGCGCTTTCGCGGATTCAATATCAGCATCGGCCGCTAGTTTCTTTGCCGTCAGGTCGTCCATCTCCGACTCGGAGATAGCACCCTGAGGCAGCAGTTCTCGTCCACGTGAGAAGTTCCTCTGAGCGTTGGCTTGATTGGCTATTGCCGAGGCCAGTTCGGCCTTGGCTCTAGCCAGAGCAGCATCATACTCAGACGCATCCAGGGTATAGAGAACATCGCCGGCGTTGACTGTCTCTCCCTCGCGAAAGTCGCGAGTCAATACGTACCCAGACACCCGAGCCTGAATTGCCACATCATCCTTGGCCTGCAATCGACCCACATATTGACGTTTGGGCTGGTAGGGTTTCTGAACAACTTCATCCACCACAACTTCAACGACACGCGCTGGCGGCGCTTCATCGGTGCAGGCACTGAGCGATAAGGCAATCGCGGTTGTTGTTAACAATGCGCCCAATGTTCGATGACTTCCCACGGCGGGTACTCCAGAGTTTGGTGAGAACACGATTCTAGCAGACTGCCGCGCATCACACCTATCAGACAGGCACTTCCCAATGCTCCTATTCACAGGAGAAACCCCATCTCGATGCCGAGCAGCATTTTTCATCAAGAAAATCGCTGAAAAGGCAGTAGATATCGGTTGAAACTGCGCTTTTGCAACGCTATCTTAGCGCCCTCATCCTGACTGTATCTCAAGAGAAATCGTGCGTTTCACGTTACTTTTTGTCCGTGCTTTAAGAGCGTTTTTGCCAGCTTCCGTTGCTATCGTTGCCGCACAAACGATAGCTCATGAAGAATCGCCAGGCCTTACAGAAGAACTTGTTGTATATGGCCGTGCGCTACATAGCATCGGCGAAGCGGCTTCCGCGTCTGAGGGCTTCGTCGCCTATGATGACCTGCGCTTACCACCGCTGTTCAGGGTTGGCGAACTGACCGAAGCTGTACCTGGCATGGTGGCGACTCAACACTCGGGGACAGGCAAAGCCAACCAGTCCTTCTTGCGTGGATTCAATCTTGATCACGGA
>CALINF010000045.1 GCA_938045215.1 uncultured Halieaceae bacterium
CCGCACCGAAATGGCTTCGACAATCCGGTTGTTTTCATCCATCGTCAGCACATCACCATTGATATATACCTGATGTGCTGGTGGAGCAGGCGTACGCGTAGCAATATTAAATATAACGGCAACGCCCGCCAGCAAGGCAGCTAGTACGAGTAACGCAGTCTTCCAGGTCATCTTGAACCTCTCAAATAAGCAACAATCTGTACAGTAGTCAGCGGGTTACGCTGCTGTGCCCAGCAGGGCTTCGGCCAACAGCGCACGATGCCAGGCACCGTCCCCCCACAACACCTGGCTGTGTTTCTGACGCTTGAAGTACAAGTGCACAAAACACTCCCAGGTAAAACCAATACCACCGTGTGACTGTACCGAACGTCCCGATGCAAACCCCGCCATATCACTGGCGGAGGCCTTCGCCATATGCGCGTACTGCCTCGCTCTATCGGGCTCGTTGTCCAGCGCACACGCTGCGTTGTAAACCAGCGACTTGGCTTCATCTATCTTTATCATCACGTTAACCAGTGGGTGCTTGACCGCCTGGAAAAAGCCCAGTGCGTGATCGAACTGCTTTCTTGCTGACACGTATTCCACCGAGGTTTGTAGCTGCCATTCACCAGCCCCCACCATGTCAGCGGCTGCCAGTGTCCAGATCGCAGGCATTGCCGCATCCAGGGCTGCAACACCGTCATCAAACACAGGGGTTGCTACCACATCGACAAAGCTGACGTGGGCCTGGTCACGGGTCAGATCGACAATGGCGTCAGGGTCTATCGTAACCCCCGGCGCGTCTGCAGCTACCCAGTAAAGTGAGATACCTGCATCACTGTGAGCGCTGACCAGCAGCCTGTCGACCTTGCGTGCATCCTGCACGTAACAAGCAGTGCCGTTGAGCTTGCCGTCTGTATAACGCACATCTGTAGAGCCGGTATCCCAGCTGCCCTGTGCGTTCGTCACTGCCAGTGTCGCGCTTAGCCCCTCTACGATTTCAGCCAGCGGCGCTTCGGCCTGCGCACCACAGGCCGCGAGTACGTAAGTTGCATTGAGCGTAGGCAATAATGGACAGGGAAACGCCGCGCGACCCAGCTCTTCTGTCAGGCCCGCCACCGCGACCACGGGCATACCAATGCCGCCTGCTGATTCGGGTACGGCCAGCATGGTCCAGCCCAGGTCGACCATTTGTTGCCATGCGTCACGTTTCCACAGGCTCTGCGTCATACGCTCCGGATTCGGATCGCTCGCTACCAACTCATGCAAGGCATCTGTGGGCAGGTTCTCCGCGAAAAACTTGCGCGCCGACTCTTTAAGCAACGCGGCTTCCTCGCCAAAGCCAAAATTATTCGGTTGTGCCATGATCCTCTCCTTATTTTGACTTCGGCATACCGAGCACGCGCTCGCCGAGAATGTTTCTCTGCACTTCGCTGGTGCCAGCCGCTATCGTCATCCCGTAGGAATTCATGTAAGCCATCGGCCACTGACCGCCAGAAGGCGCATTCGCGTCGCCCAGATACAGTGACGAAGCAGCGCCCTGAATATCAACCGCCAGCGAAGCTATATCCTGCGAGTTTTCACTGGAAAGCAGTTTGTTTTGCAGTTGCAATCGCATCGGATGGTCCAGCAGCGCTGGCACGCGCGCGCGACGCTGGTTGTGCTTTAGTGCTTCTTCGCGAATCACCATCTGCATCATGCGATCACGCAACACCGGGTCGTCAGCCGCGGTCTTACCGTCTCGCGCGGTGTTGCGCGCCAGATCCATCAGATTTGATGTATTAGTAGCGTGGGTAGATTTACTTTTGAGACCACCCGCGCGCGGCGTTTGTAACTCGCCCGCCCCGCGTTCATGCAGCAGCGTAGTCATCGCAACCTGCCAGCCCTTGCCCAGCTCATCCAGGCGATAGCAGTCATCAACTTCGAGGTCTTCGAACAACACTTCGTTAAAGCCAGTCTCGCCGGTTATCTTGATCAGAGGGCGTACGGTGACTCCCTTGCCCAATGCCGAGCGAATCGGCACAACAAAGTAGGACAGGCCATCGTACTTATGGCTCTTGTCGGTACGCAGCAAAATGATCATCCACTCGGCAAAATGCGCCAGAGAGGTCCAGACCTTGTGTCCATTAATCACCCACTTGTCGCCTTTGCGCTCGGCGAAGGTTTGCACGTTTGCCAGATCCGAGCCAGCACCTGGCTCACTGAAGCCCTGACACCAGATATCCTCCCCTGAAAGCAAACGGGGCAGAAGATCACGCTTGACGCTCTCCTGAGCGTGGTACAAAACGGTCGGGGCGGCCATTCCCAGGCCGATCACATTGGGGAAAAACGGGGTGCGCGCCCGGATCATCTCTTCGTTGGCAACGCGTTGACAATCATTGCGCCCGCCGCCACCTGCTTCAACAGGATAATCACATCCAACCAGACCGGCATCATAAGCAGATTTCTGCCAGGCCTGCAGATACCCAAGCTGCTCCTGCGTCATAATCTCCAGCGGCGACAGCGGTAATCGTACCGAAGGATCAGCCGGCCGATTGTCGGCAAGCCAGTCTCGACAATAGGTGCGAAACTCCGCCTGCTCCGGGGTGTCTTTGCGTGCGCTTTCACTCATTGATTGCTCCTCGTGTTACCGCAATTGAACGATCGTTATGTTTATCAGCATTCAGTGTGTATCGAATCAGTAGTGCGGGGGCTTCTCATCGTGGTCATCTGCCCCGTCGCCGGCAGGTGCCTGACCCTGCTCATCCAGTCGCTGCTTCACTAACTCCAACTGGCGCCTTAACAGCAGTATTTCCTGTTGCTGAGCGCTGATCGCCTCGTTGAGGGTTGCGATAGTGTGTTCCTGATAGGACAACTGGGTCTGCAATGTCTCCAATTGGGTCTTGATATCCTCATTTTGGCTCAATCACCGCACTCCCGCTGATTACTGTCGATGGTGAGCGCGTTAATATACGCAAGCTGATGCATTTTTCCTACTCAATCACCCAAGAGGTACTGCGCAATGAGCAAACGGGATCGGACCGGCAGCAAACTGGTTTACTCGACCGACGTGGGCCGCCTTTGTCCACAGTGTCATCGAGCGGTAACAGATTGTGTCTGTGGGAAGGACCGACCCGCTGTAACGGGCGATGGCATTGTGCGCTTACGCCGCGAAACCAAGGGCCGAGGCGGCAAGGCGGTAACTCTCCTCAGCGGTATTCCGCTCGCCCCGGACGAGCTAAAAGCACTGGCAAAACGGCTGAAGCAAAAATGCGGTACCGGCGGCAGCGTCAAAGATGGAGAAATCGAGATTCAGGGGGACAAAAGAGATATTTTGCAGACTGAGCTAACCTCTCTCGGCTATACCGTAAAACGCTCTGGCGGTTAACTTTAGGCGAAGATGACTGCAATATATGCGATATAATTGGTATTTTATAGGACGTTTTCTCCGCACTTCCTCTCGCTAAACGCCTAAATCGCAACTTCATTTTTCTAGTTACGCCCCCTTCCCGAAAAAAAAGTAAAAAAAGTCTCGCAAACCGTTATTTTTATTGGATTTATTATTTTGCTGTGTTAAAACATAACTCGTGAGCAAGGAGCAGTGGTCGACGGGAGTCAATCTCAAGGCCATAAAAATAACCGAGCCACAGCAATAACCATAAGAAGTGAAGCAGTATCTGATGGAATTAGTATCCTGCGAGGAAGTGAGCCATGTATGTCACCGCAGAGCACCTCAGGGACCAGGTCATCAGGCCTACCCTGAAATACCTTGGAGTCTGGACTCCCAATACGGAGTCCCTTCTTCTTGAAGCGGCAGTAGACGCACCTGACCTGGGTTTGTTCTCGGCCAGAAACGAAGGCCTGGGGTTGTTCCATATCACCACGGCACAACACCGTGATATATGGGATCGATACCTCGCCTTCAAGCCCGAGATCGCCAGCAGGGTCAGGGGACTCGCCAGCCAGCGAGCCTTTCTCAGCGACCCCGATAGCGAATTGCAGACCAATCTGAGTTATTGCACTGCAATAGCCTGGTTGCTGTATCAGCGCTCTAACGGGCAGGTTGAGGAATCCGGCAACAGCGAGTGGGCAACTGCCTGATTGTTGGGTTGCGTCATAGCTGACGTTCCCCTGCCTGGTCCAGGCCGTGCCAATACTGGAGATCCTCCGGTCGATCTATATCGGCTAGCGGTTCCAGTAGCCTGACTTCGACCCCGTGATGCGCAGCGCGCTTGAGCGTCTCTGCCAACACATCGTCTCCACCCCAATTCATCTCTCCAAACAGCCAAGGTAACTCTGCGCGCATCGCCAGCAGCACGTAACCACCATCAAGCGCAGGTCCCACCACCAACTCAACCTCGGCCAGCGCTGACAACGCCTCGCTCAGGTACGCAGGCGTTAAACCCGGACAGTCTGAACCTACCAGCAGCGCCGCATCATACTCACGTAAACTCGCAGCCAGGGCCGCTTGCATGCGTTCGCCCAGACTCGCACCCTGCTGAAGCACGCCTGAAGAGACGCCCATACTAAACAGCCCCTGAAACAGCGGGTTAGCCAAATCGCCGTCGACCCATATCTGCACGTCTCCCAGGCCCGAATCGAGTAATATGCGTGCGGTATGGCGCACCAGGTCGCAGTGTAAATCACACGCGGCCTGCGCAGACAGAACAGGCATCAAACGCGTTTTCACCCTGCCTGGCACCGGCGCTTTAGCAAACTGCATGAGTACGCTATTGAGCCCACTAACGGCCATGATAGTACCGCGCCAGGGCTAAGGGTGAGGCACCGCAAACATAAGCCAGTCGAAGCACCCACATCGTTAGCACCGTACGTACGACACCCGCCTGCTCCCAACGTCGACTGGATGTGAGCACTGGCGTGTTCACGATAGCAGGGGCAGAGCGCGCACGCAGACGCTTGCTCAGCTCAATATCTTCCATGAGCGGTAACGCGGCAAAGCCGTCAAGCGACACAAAGACATCAGAACGTACAAATAGCATCTGGTCACCTGTAGCAACGCGCGTCAACCTCGAACGCTGGTTCATGAACCATTCAATCACTCGAAAAGACAGGCTGGAACCGCTGAGCCGGACGCGGCAAAAACCCCACTCGGGTTTCGCTGCCAAAGTGTTCTGCAACTCCTGCCATGAGCAGCCCGGAACGGTATCGGCATGCAGGAAAACCAGGTAATCAGCTGTGCAGGCAAAGCCGCCCAGATTCATTTGACTCGATCTACCGGACTCCCCCAGCAGCAACTGCGTATTGCAGCGCAGCACCTGCTTTACGGTAGTGTCGCTGCTGCCGCCGTCAACCACACAAATAGATGCGCCAGGATAGCGCTGCTTGAGTGTCTCAAGAACCGCGGCGATACCCGCGGCCTCGTTCAGAACCGGTATGACAAACGCAACAGAAGCGCTCATCCAGCTTCCAGGGCACCGCCACAGCTACTGCCCTGCCCTGCCGTACAGCCGTAGCAGTGCTCGCCTGTGACAATAGGCATACCCTTCAGCTCAACGTCCTGCAGTAATTCCGATAGATGCCGCCTTGACTGCGGCTTGTTGTCAGCCGCTGAGGGGTTGGCAAGCGGTAGCGCCAGCATCTGATTGAAGTCGCAGTCATACAAATACCCCTGCCAATCTATGCTGAGCATCGACTTGCACATAACAGTATCCAGGTTTTGCTCGCTGAAGCTGTTTCGCAGCAAGGTCATGTAATCGTAGTACTGGCCCTGCGCCAGCAGCACGGCACCGAAGCGGCTGATAGGCATGTTGGTAATGGTAAAGAGTTCATTGAAGACGATGCCGTGCCGCTGACTCAGCTCTCGCTGATAGTCAGCCTGCAAGGCCTCCTGCGGGGGAGGCAGAACAGCGCCCACCGGGTTATAGACAAGATTGAGCCGCAACGCCGGATCCTTGCCATATCCCAGGCTATTCAACCGCTGCAGTGCACGGATGCTGTCGTGATAGACCCCCTTGCCTCGCTGATCTTCAACATTATCCTGCGAATAGCACGGTAGAGACGCGGTAACTTCCACCTGATGCTGCGCCAAAAACTCCGCCAGTGATTCTTGCCCCGGTTCAAACATAACCGTGAGATTGCAACGGTCGATAACCCGCACACCACGCGCCCGCGCCTGCTCTACCAAATAGCGAAAATGAGGATTCATTTCAGGTGCACCACCGGTCAGGTCCAGTATCTTGGCCCCGGTGGTGTCCAGCAGGGTTAACACCTGCTCTATGGTCGCCAGGTCCATTAACTCTGTGCGCGATGGACCGGCGTTAACATGACAGTGCACACAACTGAGGTTACACAAATACCCTAGATTGACCTGAACGGTCTCCAGTTTGGAGCGAAATACCGCCGGGAAATCGGTGGCCAGCAGTAAGGGACGGGTATCTTGCATAAAAATCAGATCCAGCGGGTTATCAGGGACACGGTAAGTTTACCGTGGCGACTAGTACAAGCTTGTGAGCTCAGTTTCCGTAAGCAGTGGAGCTTCACTCCCCTGCAAGTACGCAAACACCACGTTATAGGACAGTACGGCCTGTACATAGTTGCGCGTTTCCCGAAACGGAATGGTTTCAACCCAGAGCTCTACAGACAGTCGCTCATCTCCACTATTGCGCCATCGGTCTACGCGGTGCGGGCCGGCATTGTAAGCCGCGAGTGCAAAAATTCGGTTGCCATCAAAACGATCAAGCAACTGGCGGTAATAGGCGCTCCCAAGCAGCACATTGTGCTCCACGTCGTACAGCGCGCCAGTGCTGTGGCTACGGCCAATTTGTGAGGCAACCTGCTTGCCCGTCGCCGGCATGACCTGCATGAGACCGCGTGCGCCTACCGGCGAACGCGCCAGGGGGAAGAATGCACTTTCACGCCGGGCGATCGCCATAAGTTCGGTCGGGGGCACCCGCTGCACATCGCCAAAGTGGCTAAATGTATCCTGATAGGGCATCGGGAAACGCAGATCCAGTGCATCCCAGGCCTTGGCCCTGTTGGCCGCATCAATTGCCATGCGAAACCAACCGCGCTCGGAGGCCATCACGGCCAACGCCTGCTGCTCGCTCTCTCTATCGCCGATCACCTTGTACCACTCGGAATGTGCGAGCTGCTCTTCATCGTGAAAATACAATTCCTCGATGCGTTGCACCGCCGGAAGGCTCTCCAGCGGCTCCTTGGCTCCTACATCAACAACAATGGTGCGATGCTCAAAGCTATAAGGCTGCCCTAACCGGTCTGCAGCCAGAAAACCGTAGTAGCCTCGCTCTTTGGCTACCACCGCCAGCAGCTCACTAGCGGCCTGAGTGTCTCCCGTTTCGTTCAAGGCCATTGCCCGCCAATAGCGCCATACAGGTTCTTCCTGTTGCTCTGCTGTGAGCTTCACCAAGGTCGTCAGCACATCGCTCCAGGCGCTGTCTGCCAACGCCCACCGCAATCGGATCTCTGTCAGTTTATCTTCACCCAGACGACTCAAGGCTGTTTCAACCCAGGGTAGATTGGTGGCGGACTTGGCAAACAGGCTGCGCAGCGCGATGGCATATTCAACCGTGTGCCGCTGTTCCTTGGAAAAATCAATCGAGCCTTGGTAGTGCAGCCAGTAATCCAGCGCTTTTTCCGGGCTATAGCGCGCCAGGTACGCCACCCCATGGGAGGCAATATCGGCGGAGTAAGGGGAATCACCCGGCAGTGACTGTTGCCGCATTTGCTGCGGCTTGCGGTACACAGCCAGGAGCTTTTCTGACCAGGGGGTAAGCTCAGGCGAGCCTTTGCGTGCGACATAGCCCAACAATGAACGTTGGCGTGCGTCGAACGCCTTGAGCATCCGCGACCAGACCACGTCATCTTCCAGCTGCCCTGCCTTCAACCAACTGGCAAACAGCGGATCACATTCCTTGGGCCTGGATTCGCCATGGTTCCACAACCTTTCGGCTCCCTCCCAGGCAGCCAACTCATCACCGGTAGCCAGCAATGCTCGAAAGTAGTAACACTTCAGTCCGATGCTATTGGGCTCGCGCGGCATGACGGATAAAAAATCATTCCAGCGCCTGTCTTTACCGGCTCTGTTCAGATACACAGAGAGAAACCGATTGGGCAATGGGGAGTCTTCGCTCATGCTCAAGAACTGACGGGCCTCGGCGGGGCGCACCTGGGCGGGACTACGACTGTATCTGGAGTAATCAAGGTAGATGGCGAGCGGGTAATCATTGAGATCGCTGCGCAAGCGATCGTATTCGGTCCACCGACCCCGGTCGATAGCCACGATGGCGTCATCGTATTTGTCACGTTCAGGCAGCAACTGCACGGGAGCCGCTGCCAGATCAACACCGACCGTCAGAACAACTGCCGCACAAAGCCCTCGTAATGACAGTTGGTACCGCACCCACACACACCCTCTAGAATCTTTTATTGACGACTATCGTGTTGCCACCACCCAGCGGTGCGCCCCACTTTCACACGATCAGAGTGATAGGTGTCGCAGTGGAATGCAAGCAGTCCAGCGAAAATACCACTCACCTTAAAACGCCACCTCTGAGACAGTAGATTCTAACGTGTTTAACAACCACAGGCACAAGGCTTGCTATCGTGGCGGCAGCACGGAATAATTCACGCGCCATGTCTCCCGCCCTTAGCTCAGCTGGATAGAGCGTCCCCCTCCTAAGGGGAAGGTCTCAGGTTCGAATCCTGAAGGGCGGGCCATCAAAGGAAACCCCAATGTTCGATTTCAGCCAGCAATCCGTGGAACTTCAGGCGCGCCTAAGCGCATTTATGGATGAGCACGTTTATCCCAATGAACTTGCCTATGCGCAGCAGCTGCATGCTGCAAGCGATCGTTATGGCTACCTGCCATTGATGGACGAACTAAAGCAAAAAGCGCGCGCTGAAGGCCTGTGGAACCTGTTTGTCCCACCGTCTCTCAATCAATTTTGCGACCACGACGGGCTGTCCAATCTCGACTATGCACCGCTGGCCGAGATCATGGGCCGGGTACTCTGGTCGCCCGAAGTGTTCAACTGCAATGCGCCCGACACCGGCAATATGGAAGTGTTCATGAAGTACGGCAGCGAGGCACAGCAGGAAGCCTGGCTCAAGCCTCTGCTAAATGGCGACATTCGCTCCTCCTATGCAATGACCGAACCGCAGGTGGCCTCCTCGGACGCCACCAATGTGGAGCTGAGTATCCGCCGCGATGGTGACGAGTGGGTGCTAAACGGTCGCAAGTGGTTTATTACAGGCGCGTTATACGAACGCTGCAAAATCTTCATCGTGATGGGCAAGTCAGATCCCGAAAATGCCAACAGACACCTGCAGCAGAGCCAGGTTCTTGTACCCAAGGGCACACCAGGACTGGAGGTCATACGTCCGCTCACCACCCTGGGTTACGACGATGCGCCGATAGGCCATGCTGAGTTGGTATTCAACAATGTCCGAGTGCCATTGGACAACATACTGCTGGGCGCAGGCCGAGGATTTGAAATCGCTCAGGGTCGATTGGGGCCAGGTCGTATTCACCACTGCATGCGCTTGATAGGTGCTTCACAGCGTTCTTTAGAGCTCGCCTGCGAGCGAGCCGAGTCACGTTCTACCTTCGGCAAGACGCTTAGCCAACACCAGAGTGTGCGCGAAGACATTGCCAAGAGCTTTGCAGAAATAGAAATGATGCGGCTGCTGGTGTTAAAAACCTGCCGGCGCATGGATGAAGTCGGTGCCAAAGGTGCAATGGATCTAATAGCGGCGAGCAAGATCAGCGTGCCCCTTATGGCGCAGACAATCATCGACCGCTGCATGCAGATTCACGGCGCCGGTGGTTTAACCGAAGACTACTGTATGGCCGAGGCTTTCAACTATGCCCGCTGGTGCCGCCAGGCCGATGGACCTGATCAGGTCCATCAGATGGCGCTGGGGAAAATGGTCATCAAGCGCCACACACAAGACTGACGAAAGGCGTACTAAGATGAGAAGGTCTGGCGTGCGGCCAGACCCTCCACAACCCGTTAGATCTGGACGCAGATTTTGCCAAAGTGCTGCTGGGATTCCTGATGGCGGAATGCATCAGCCAGGTCCGCCAGCGCAAAACGCGAGTCAATCACCGGCTCCAGCCCATTAGTCTCCACTGCCGAGATTAGCTGCTGCTGGTGGGCACGGCTGCCCACGGTGATACCACTAATCACCGCATTCTTCTGGAATAACTCGGCAGTAGGCACCTCACCTGTCATACCGGTCAGAACACCAATCATACTAATGCAACCGCCAAAGGCGACGGCACGAATAGACTGAGGCACTGTTCCGGAACCACCGACCTCAACAACCAGGTCCACACCGCGGCCGGCAGTCAGTTCGAGTACCCGATTGCCCCATTCGGGGGTAGACCGATAATTAATCAGATGATCTGCGCCCAGCTTTTGCAGCCGTTCGAGTTTCTCGTCTGACGAAGATGTGGCAATCACATTGCACCCCATCATCTTGGCCAGTTGCAGCGCAAAAATGGACACGCCACCGCTACCCTGTACCAGCACCCAGTCTCCCGGTCGCAGCTGGGTTTCCACCATCAGTGCACGCCACGCAGTGAGTCCGGCGCAGGTCAGAGTAGAGGCAGCGTCAAAATCGAGATTGGCAGGCATGCGGGTAAACGCATTGGCCCCCATGGTGACAGACTGCGCGGCAAAACCATTGACATGGTCGCCCGGCACACCCAGTAGTTTGGATAGTTCGGGACCACCGTCGTGCCAGTTGGGGAAGAAACAACTGAGCACCCGATCACCCGCAGCGAACTCTGTCACGCCCTCGCCCACCGCAGCGACCACCCCGGCACCATCAGACATGGGAATGCGCCCGTCATCCACCGGAATCATCCCTGCCACCACTGCGTAATCGTGAAAGTTCAGCGAGCTTGCCTTGATGTCTACCTGTATCTCGCCGGGGCCTGGTGGGACCGGTTCTATCTCGCTCAGGGTCAGATGATCAAGGCCACCGGGTTTTTTCAACGTTATCGCTTGCATAGGTACTCTTCCTTTTTATGTGAATATTCTAAAATGAGAGATGCCATCGATGAGTTTTGATCAAACTCGCAGACGCAAAAGCTCCCGGGCGTCTTTGGCCAAACTCTCCTGAAAATCCGGGTGTGCGATCTCGATTAGATCCCGCGCACGTTCGGCGATAGAACGCCCGCGCAGACGCGCCACGCCAAATTCAGTCACCACGTAGTCGACATGGGCGCGAGTCGTGACTACGCCCGAGCCACTGGCGAGTGTTGACACCAGGCGTGACAAGGCACCCTCACGCGCGGTTGACGGCAATGCAATGATCGACTTGCCGTGCTCTGATGATGTGGCGCCCAGGACAAAATCCACTTGGCCCCCAACGCCCGAGTAAATTTTGTGCCCGAGCGAGTCGGCACATACCTGTCCTGACAGATCAATCTGGATAGCACTATTGATTGATGTCGCCTGCGGGTTCTTGGCGATCACTACCGGATTGTTCACAAACTCGGCATCCAGAAATGCAACCTCCGGGTTGTCATTGACCGTGTCATAGAGCGCCTGGGTACCCATGGTAAAACTCGTTACACATCTGCCGCGGGCAATTTTCTTACGGGAATTATCGATTGCGCCGGCTTCAAGCAGGGCCAGAACGCCATCAGCAAACATCTCTGTATGAATACCCAGATGCTGGCGATCGTGCAGGCAAGCGAGCGCCGCATCAGGAATCGCGCCGATACCCATTTGCAAGCAGTCGCCGTCATTAATGAGACTAGCGACGTGCTGGCCGACACGCTGCTCCACATCAGATAAGGCCCTGGCTTCATATGTGATCAGCGGCACTTCGTCCATAAACGCATGATCAATGTCCTTCAGATTTATAAAGCTATCTCCATGCGTTCGGGGCATGAGCGGGTTCACATGGGCAATTATTTTAGTGGCCATCTGACAAGCGGCGGCCGTTGCTTCGACCGAAATACCCAACGAGCAGTTACCGTGTTGATCGGGGCTGGACACCTGCACCAGGGCAGTATCTACTCGCTGGTCACCGCGCCGCAGCAGCTTGGGAATTTCTGATAGAAAAATGGGCACATAATCCGCCCTGCCTTCGTTGATAAGCTGACGCGTAGCCTTGCCTGCAAAAAAACAGCGGTGTCTGAGGTGGCCATCCAGCGCAGGTACCGTAACGGCCTCGGCATGCTCCAGATGCAGCTGCATCATGGTCACGCCATCAAGCTGCAGTGCGTGTTCAGACAGCGCGTCCAGTAATACAGTGGGGGTAGCGGCCATCGAATGGCACCAGATGTTCTCGCCAGACTGAATAGCTGAAATGGCTTCCAATGCCGAGTTTGCAAACTTTTGCAATTAGTCCTTCCTGAGGCTGATGAATAACAGGACGCCAATTATAGGATGCCATTGCACGTTTGTATTGCTCCTCGTCAAAGCAGGTCCTGCCAGTTAAGCTGCGTTGCGCACAACCATCGCAACCAGAAAGCACAAATGTACAAGCACAACCGCTATCGTCAGGCGAGTGCGCAAAACAACGTACCACCGAGCATTCTCAGAGGAATTGCGCTCAAACCACAGCAGAGCCAGATAGCCAAGCATCAGCAGTGTAGCGGCCAGCAGCGCCTGGGCCGTGAGCACACTCAGAGCCGCGAAGAGCACAATACCATTACTCACCAGCACGCGGAGTATCGACGCGGCGTCAGCATCTGTCGACGCTGAACCCCATAAAGTTCCAGCCAGGAAGCACAGTATTGCCAGCGAGTAGATAACAAAACCTTGCTGGGACAAGGCCTGCAGATAATCCTGCGCGACCCCGGTACCCAGAGCAAACCCCACAAAGGGCAGCACACCGGCATAACCAAGCCACTGCATCACAGCGCGGCTGTTCACCTCAGCTCTCCTGCGGACGTCGCTCAATCACTAGCAAAATCTCTCCCACATCAAACCCGAACTTAATCATCCGCGATTCGTTCATCAGTACATCGGGATTGACCAGGTACATGCGATCATCCACCCGTATATCTAGCGTATCGCCCTTATAGGGGATCCGTAATACGTAGTCGAGAAACATACTGTTACCCGCGACAGTGACTACACCGCCTCCGACCACATCGCCAGCTGTGCCAATGTAGCGACCCGGGCCGTCGGGCGTGAGCGTCCAGACACGGCGATCTTCCTCGCCATCGTCGAAAATGAAGTCTTCTTCCAGGGTACCCACGCCATCTTGCCAGTAGGCGTTGATTTCAACATTGAAACTGCGGGTGACCTTACCACCGCGATTTTTGAGCACGCCATGAGCGGTTAGTCTGCCATCAAAGAACGTCTCGGGGACTAGCTGCGGCGTATTGGCTGCGTAGTCCTGTACCGTAATCGACGTACAGGCACCAAGCGCTGCCGCGATCAATACCACACCCATTAACCGAAAGATAAACCCACCCACAGACGCAACCCTCACATGCCCAGCCATGCTTTACGACATTGTTACGGATGATTGCCCGATTTGGCTCAACAGCGCGCCCACCTATACGACTCAGGGTGGCGCTGCTCCTGTATCGAGTTGTTCCACGAGATTGGCATAGAAGCCAGCTTCGGCCATCAGCGTACTGTGGGTGCCACGCTCAATAATTGCGCCATCGTCCAGTACCAGAATTTCATCCGAGTGTTGAATCGTGCTGAGCCGGTGAGCAATCGCAATCACCGTTTTGTCCTCAAAGACATGGTCTATCGCCTTCTGAATCAGCTGCTCAGTAACTGAGTCTACCGAGCTAGTGGCCTCATCCAGCATCACCACTTCGCTGCCGCTGGCAATGGCCCGTGCAAACGCGATCAGCTGACCCTGTCCCGCGGAGAGGTTGCCACCGTTGCTCTGCAACTCGAACTCATACTTACCGGGCAGACGCTCAATAAACTCATCGGCGTACACGTATTTGGCAGCATCTGCGACGAAGTCAGGATTGGAGGAGTCGCGCTCCAACCCTATATTGAAGGCGATGCTTTCGTTGAAAAGGAATACCTCCTGCTGCATCAGGGAAAAGAACTTGCCTACTTCGCCTTTGGGAATCTGTCTAAGTTCAATTCCATTGAGTTTGATGGAGCCCTGGTAGTTGCCGTAGGTTTTGGTGAGCAGGCGCAATATTGTCGACTTGCCCGAGCCCGTGCTACCGACAAGCGCAATTTTGCTGCCTTTATTCAGGCAGAAAGACACTCCTCTCAATATCCAGGGGCCGTCGTCGTTATAACGGAATCTGACATCGATAAACTCGAGCGACTCAAAAGTAGTCAGTCGCGCTCGCTGCCCGGTGCTCAGAACCTGCACACCGTCGCTGTTTTCAAGCTCTGTTTCTTCCTCATAGATCTCTTCAATATGATCGAAAGCGGCAAAGGCGCGCTGTATGGATGCCATCTGCGAAGTAAAGTCACGAATGGGTACAAAGATCTTGTCCAGCGTATTGATAAAACCCACCAATACACCCAGGGAGATCGTAGCCGCCAGTATCTCCTTGGAGCCATACCAGATGATGAGGCCCATGCTGACCGTGGTAATACCCTCGATAATTGAATAAAGGGCGGAATCGTAAAGGTTCGATTCCGACTGCGCTTCGCGAAACTCCTCCGTGTAGGTTGCGTAGCGCTTTTGCACAGCAGCCTCGGCGTTGTAAAGCTGCACAGTCTTGATGCCGCTCAGACATTCCTGCAGGTAACCGGTACCCTGCGACAGCACCACCCGCGCGCGCAGGTAAGTGTCGCGCAGGCGGCGCCTGAGTATTTCGGTAACGTAGTAAATCAGCGGTCCGATCAACAATAACACCAGCGTGAGCTGCCAGCTGATAAACAAGAGGAACACCAACAGCGCAATAGTTATCAGCACGTCGCGGATCATGCTCAGCAATCCCTGCGTAAACGACTCGCTGATCGCCTCGAGATCACTGGTTAATCGTGTGAGCGTGACGCCCATGGGCGTCTTGTCGAAGTAGCGCCGTGGAAAGTGCAGCACGCGGTTGAACATCTCAGCCCGAATATCACGAATAGCGTATTGTGCCGCCGACTGCAGTGAATAGTTGAACACCGCATCCGCCAGAAAATTTCCTATCAGTACGCCCGCAAGGGCCAGGCATGCAAACAGCAGACCCTCGCTTTGCATCGGCACCAGCTGATTATCGATGATGCGCATAATCAACCAGGGAAACAAAATGGCGAAGGTCACGGATACGGGTATCAGGCTCAGCCCCAGGATAACCTGCCTGCGATAGGGCCTGAAGTGACCCAGAAAACGCTGTACCACACCCCAGCGTATCTGCTGTCGCAACGGAGTCGGCTTTGCAGCTGCTTCTTCTTGCGTAGCGGCATCGCTTTTCATGCGACGGCCTCATTGTCATGTTGCTGCAGCTGCCATGTATGGCGATATTCCTGCGAGCTCTGCAGCAGTTCCGCGTGCGTACCCTGGGCAACTATGCGGCCTGCGTTTAACACCAGAATGGTATCGACTTTTTCCAGCACGGTAGCGCGATGGGAAACAATCAAAGTAGCGGCACTACGCGCGTGATTGAATATCTGATCTAGCAAGAAGCGCTCGGTTTCGTTATCGACTGCAGACAGCACATTATCCAGAACCATTAACTTACACGGCGTATACAGCCCGCGCGATAGGCTAAGACGTTGTTTCTGGCCACCAGACAACAGTATGCCCTTCTCTCCCACCAGGGTGCTCTCCTGCTCGGGAAACTGGCGCACTTCATCCAACATATCGCTTTGGTACAGGGCCTGCTCCAGCGGCAATGAATCGGCCAATTCGTCGGCACCAAACTGGATATTTTCACTGACCGTATCGGAGAACAGAAACGGATCCTGAGTAATCGTTCTTACCGCGCTGCGCAAGTCGTGTCGTGACAGAGCAGTAATGTCGATACCGTCGATAAAAACAGTACCCGGGGCAACCTCAAGATGGTTGTTGAGACAGTTCACCAATGTGGTTTTACCCGACCCTACTTTGCCCAGCACACCCACCATCTGTCCCGGCTTAACTTCAAAACTAATATTGCTCAGGGCTGGAGTATCGCTGCCGGGATAGGTGTAACTCAGATTTTCAACGCGCAAATGATGCGAAAATAGACCCTCGCGCTGAGCCGGCGGCAGGTGCTTCTTATCTTGTTGATGCTCCGGCTGATCCAGAATACGACGCATGCTTTCCAGCGACACAATACCGGTTTGCAAGGCAGACAGGACCATGCCCAGAGAGATAAATGGCATAGCCAGCAAAGCAGCATAGGAGAGCAAGGCGGTGAGATCGCCCAGCGACAGCTCGGCCTGAATCAAATAGCCGCCGCCCACTGCCAGAATCAACACCTTCAACAATCGGTCGGTATAGGCAATAACGGGGATTACCACGGTACGCACCAGGGAGAGACGCAGGGAGCGGTCGAGTATCTTGCCATTCTCCTTGTCGAACGCCGTCTCAGCCCAGTCCTGACTATGGTTGGATTTAATCACCTCAATACCCGACAGAA
>CALINF010000046.1 GCA_938045215.1 uncultured Halieaceae bacterium
TTTTTACAATTTGTGTTGGGTGCCTTTGTCGCCTGCCTGCTGGTAGCTTGTGCCGGTGAACGTCGGCCCCTGGAGGCCACCAACGCCAAGCGAGTCGATTACAGTGGCAACTGGGAACTCAATTACGCCAAGAGCGATAACATCCAGGCCCGCTTGAATACGCTGGTGCGTGATCTGCAGCGACAGGCCGAGCAGCGAGCCCAGCGGGGTGGTAATCAGGGTGCGGTCACAATTGGCGGAGGCAGCAATAGCGGGGCATCCATCATCGGGCTTGCGCAAATGGCAGACATGATTACGCAAACCCAGCTGCTGGAGATTGCCCAGACTCCAAACACAGTAAAGATCAAGCGAGAGGGCAACTTCACTCTGAGCTGCGAGTTTTTTGGCGGCGATTCGCCGACGGTGGAAGGCCCTCTTGGTACCGAGATCTGCGGTTGGGACAGCCATCAGCTTGTATATCGCCTGTATCTGCCTGAGGGTCTGAGCATTCAGCATCGATTCAGCCTGGGTCCTGATGGTGAGCGCCTCAACGTGGCGACAACTGTTGTCTCGGATCAGGTCTCTTCCCCGTTTGTCCTTAATCGGGTCTACAACAGATTCGTACCGGGGCAGTCAGGATTTCGCTGCGAGCAGACATTGACTCGGGGCAAGGTATGCACCACGGAATCACGCTGATGCAAGGACTTCTGATACTGCTCTGTGCGTTACTCCTTAGCGCCTGCTCAGGCAGCGCGAAAAAGGAGACGATTGACCCCGTCATTGCGGAGCAGGCAGTAGCGTGGCCCGCTCCCGTAGGTAGCGTGCCATTGCTGGTTACCAACAGTCCGCCTATGCCTTTGCTGGATGTGGGTGTTGCGATCTTTAATGCAGGTGTGCCTGCCGACAAGTCGACGCATAGCAAGTTGGGCATTTTTCCGAAGATTCGCGCGGCTGAAGCCCAGTACATACCTGTATTTCTGCGTCAGGTACTGGTGGAGTCGGGTGCCTGGGGTGTAGTTCGCGTATTGCCAGAACCTGGTAGTGCGTCGAATCTGCAGATTACCGGCACTATCGTCCACAGTGATGGGTTGCGTCTGGTGCTGGATATTGAGGCAATAGATGCCTCGGGCAGAATCTGGTTGTCAAAGCGCTATCACGACGAGGCAGGGGCGGCGGACTATCCGGTTGGCCAGGACGGTGATCCATACCTGGACTTGTATCACGCGATCGCCAATGACCTGGTGAAGGCTCGCGTTGGCCTGAACGAGAGTTTGCTTGATGCATTGCCCGCGGTGACAGAGATGCGTTACGCGGCCTCGCTATCGCCGGACGCCTTTGCTGGTTATCTGCAAACTGCGCCCGACGGTACATTAACCGCAGTTCGTCTGCCGGCCTCGAACGATCCCATGTTGATGAGGGTCAAGCGAATTCAGAATCAGGAATACCTGTTTATTGATACCGTGGATGAACAGTACCTCAATCTCTACGAGGAGATGGGCCCTACCTATGATCTGTGGAGACAGTACGGGCGTGAACAGGCGATCTACAAGGAAGAGTACCAGCGACGAGTGGCTGGCAGAGACAAGTACGGGCGACGCGGCACATTTATTCAGATGGAGCAGACGTATAATGCGTTCAAGCTGACCAAAATTCAGGAGCAGGATCTGGATGAGTTGGCCAGTGGTTTTAACAACGAGGTCGCACCTACTATCATGGAATCCAGCGGCAAGGTGTTCCGGTTGAACGGGACCCTGGATACCCAGTACGCCGAGTGGCAGGCCATACTCAAGCAGATCTTCGCATTAGAAACGGGACTGCCGCCCAGTCAATGAACGCCGACTGCGGTTAACAAAGTTGCCGGTCTTTGCGCGGATTGGGCTATGCTAGGGATATGGCAAAATCATCTGACAATACCCCCGATAGTAATGGCTCCGAGTCGCTGCTTGAGTCCCTGTTTAAACTGAGCGGGCAGGTTGCTGGCGGCACACTGGAGCTGGCGCGCAATACGGCTACCATGACGGCGATGTTCGGGGAAACCTGGCTGCGCAACTCGCTGGTGAGCGCTATGGAGCCAGAGCGCTTAGAGGCGATGGCCGAGGCGGGACATTTCCTGCGCGACGCCAGAGAAACAGCGGGTATGTCGCTGAAAGACCTCGCCGATTCGTTGGGACTTGCCGACAAGTCAGTGCTCGAGAACGTCGAGAGTGGCGAGTCAATTCTGCCGTTGGAGGTGATGCTGCGTGCCGCGTCGCTGTTGGCCAGGCACGATCCCATTCCATTTCTGCTCAAGTTCATGCGCACTTACAATCCACAGTTGGAGAAGACTCTGGAACAGTGGGGCGTGATGGCACTGCCCAAGCAATATGAGCGCGAGCGTCGATTTGTGAACCTGTATCGCCAGCATGATTACTTGCGCAGTCTGTCCGATGCAGAGCACGACCGGTTTATTGACTACATGCGCAGCTCGACCAATCTCGTGGTTGAAGTGATGGAGAAAGAGAAGCAGGCGAACGCGCCCAAACGGTCTGCAAGGGCTTCAGGTGCTGCCAAGAAGGCCACGCGTAAACCCGCCGCTAAACGGACGCCACGGCGCAAGACGCCACCTGGAGCGGCAAAAAAATAGCGCTACTCCACATTAAATAAGAGCTATAACCCCTTGAATTTAAAATATATAGTTAGTAGATACGCGTGCTTTGACGGGCAGCGCGTATGAACCGTGTACAGGCCAGTCAATGGTACGCCGCCTGCCCGCGGGGTATCGAGAATCTGTTGTTTGCCGAGCTCGATACTCTGGGGGCGACAGCAGTGCGAGAGACGGTAGGGGGTGTGTATTTCGATGGTCCGCTGGCCATCGCCTATCGCGCCTGCCTGTGGTCGCGGCTGGCCAATCGCGTGATATTGCCGTTGGCCAGCTTTGAAGTATCTGATGCTGCCAGCCTCTATCAGGGGGTGTATGGCATCAACTGGGGTGAAGTCTTCTCTTCGAAGGAGACACTGGCCGTGGATTTCTCTGGCGAAAACAGCGAGATTCGTAACACCCAGTTTGGTGCACAGAAAAGTAAGGACGCTATCGTCGACTGGTTTCAGGCCCATGTAGGCGAGCGACCCTCAGTGGCGCGTAAAGATCCCGATATTCGTCTGAATATTCGTATGGCCAAGGGCAAGACGCATGTTGGCCTTGATTTCTCGGGAGGTTCTTTGCACCGTCGCAACTATCGGCTGCAGGCTGGTGAAGCGCCCCTGAAGGAGAATCTGGCGGCTGCGCTTTTGTTGCGAGCGGACTGGCCGGGCATGGCGGCACGCGGTGGTGCATTGATTGATCCGATGTGTGGCTCGGCAACTTTGCTGCTGGAAGCCGCGATGATGGCAGCCGACATCGCGCCGGGGTTGCAGCGTGAACGGTTTGGGTTCGAGCGCTGGCGCGGACACAACCAACAGCAATGGCACGCGTTACTCACAGATGCGCGCACTCGCGCCGCGCAGGGAAAGGCGCGTCAGCTACCCGAAATGCGCGGCTACGATGCCGACCCGGGAGTGATTCGTCGTGCGCAGGAGAATATAGCCCGGGCAGGGCTTGGCAAAGCGGTGCGTGTGACAGTCAAGCCGCTGTCAGAACTCACGCGGCCTTCACACATGTCCATGCCGACAGGGTTGATCATATGTAACCCTCCCTACGGCGAGCGTCTGGGTGACAAAGACAGTCTTGTGTACCTATACCAGCAGCTTGGCGAGCTGATATCGCGAGAGTTCAGTGGCTGGCACGCCGCAATATTCACCTCTGAGAAATCGTTGGGCAGGGCGGTGGGTTTGCGTAGCCACAAACAATACACACTTTACAATGGTGCTCTCCCGGCGACCTTGTATCTTTTTGACCTCAGCAACAACGAGTTCAGGCCGCGCCATGCGTCGCCTGATGTGCGCAGCAACGATTCATCGCCTGATGTGTCTGCCGACCCGGCAACTCCCCAGCAGGATTCGAAGGAGCTAACACCCGGTGCGCTGATGTTTGCCAACCGGTTGCGCAAGAACCGTCGCCGCCTGGCATCGTGGGTAAAGCGGGAGGCAATACACTGCTACCGCCTTTACGACGCAGATATGCCCGAGTATGCGGTAGCTGTTGATCTCTATGGTGATCAGGTGCACGTGGCCGAGTATCAAGCTCCA
>CALINF010000047.1 GCA_938045215.1 uncultured Halieaceae bacterium
CGGGCGATTGCCGACGGAGAGGCGCATGGCTTTGTGAAAGTACTCACGGTGCCGGGCAAGGATCGCATCCTGGGCGCAACCATTGTTGGCTATCACGCCGCAGAGTTGATTACCGAGTTTGTGCTCGCCATGAAACACGGGATTGGCCTGAACAAAATTCTGGGAACTATCCATATTTATCCCACGCTCAGTGAAAGCAACAAGTTTCTGGCAGGGGAGTGGCGCAAAGCGCGCAAACCAGAAGGACTGCTTGCCTGGGTAGAGCGCTATCATCGCTGGAATCGTGGTTAGTCCCGGGGCTGCTACGGCAGAGTCTACCTGGCACGTGTATGTATTGCGCTGCGCGGACGGCTCTCTGTACACAGGCATAGCGACCGATGTAACGCGCAGGCTGCGACAGCACAACGGAGAACTCGCCGGTGGGCCAAAGTACACACGCGGTCGCCGTCCTGTCACTCTGGTCTGGTCATGCAACGAGGGCTCGCAAAGTGCAGCGCTCAAACGCGAAGCGGCTATCAAACGCCTGTCCAGAGCAGACAAGCAGCTATTGATCAGCCGTTAGTCAGTTCTTCCAGTTGCTGCTGTTGCTCCAGCCAACGCTCTTCCAGCGAATCGCCCAGACGCTTGAGCTCACCTTCCTGTTTCAAAAGCCCGGCTAACTCCTCTTTGCGCGACGCCTGATAGAGGTCGGCGTCGGCGAGTTGTGCCTGTAGCGTGGTAAGGTGCTGTTGCTGCAGATCAAGCTCGCGCTCAATACTCGCGATCGCCTTTTTGACAGGGCGTAACCTCTCCCGGCTCGCTGCCGCCTGTTGGCGTTTCTCCTTCCGACTGTTATCCGTGACAGAACCATTGCCGGCATCTGCATCGCGATAGCGATTCAGTACCCAAGCCTCGTAGGCCCCAAGGTCATCACTGTATTCCTCAACACAGCCATCGTGTACCAGTAGCAGTGACTCAACACTGTTGCGCAGCATGTGCCGGTCATGGCTCACCAGCACCAGTGCTCCCTCAAACCCCTGCAGCGCCACCTCCATCGCGTGACGCATATCCAGGTCGAGGTGGTTGGTGGGTTCGTCCAGTACCAGTAGATTAGGTCGTTGCCAGACCACCAGCGCCAGCGCCAAACGCGCTTTCTCGCCTCCAGAGAACGGTCGAATAGGCTGTGACGTTGCCTCGCCCCGAAAGTTGAAGCCACCCAGAAAATCCAGAATCTCCTGTTCCCGTGCATCTGGGCTCAGTCTCTGTACATGCAGCAGCGCGCTGGCATCGAGATCCAGTACCTCCAACTGCTGCTGGTCAAAATAACCCACCTGACAATGTTCACCGGCTCGCCGCTCGCCAGCCAATAGCGGCAATGCCCCGATCAACCCCTTAAGCAGGGTGGTTTTACCTGCACCGTTGCGCCCCAACAGGCCTATACGATCGCCTGGGCGCAGCGCCAGTTCCACGCCAGACAGCACCGGCTGGCTCTGGTTATATCCCAACACAGCGGCGTCGAGTGTCAGCAGCGGGTCACTACTACGCCCGGGTGTCAGAAATGCAAAATCAAAAGGTGAGTCTAAATGGGCGGGAGCAACCTGCTGCATGCGCTCCAGCTCTTTCAGGCGGCTCTGGGCCTGCTTGGCCTTGCTTTCCTTGTAGCGAAAGCGGCGGACAAAATCTTCGATCTGAGCGACTCGACGGTGCTGCTTTTCGTACAGGGCTTGTTGATTGGCCAGGCGTTCGGCCCGCTGTTGCTCGAAATCAGAGTAGTTGCCTTTGTAGGTGTTTAACTGGCAACGTTCTATGTGCATAACCCGCTCGCAGGTGGCATCGATGAAGTCTCTATCGTGCGAGATCATTAGCAACGTGCCCGGATAGGATCGCAACCACTCCTGCAGCCACAGTGTGGCGTCCAGATCGAGGTGGTTGGTTGGCTCGTCCAGTAGCATGACGTCAGATGGTGTCATCAGCGCGCGAGCCAGATTCAAACGTATTCGCCAGCCGCCGGAAAAGTCGCTTACCGGCCTGGCCCCGGCATCCGCCGCAAATCCCAGCCCCTTCAGCAGGCGCTCAATCCTGCGTTCGGCGCTGTAACCGTCAATTTCCTCCATCCGGCCATGCAACCTGGCCGCGCCGGCAAAGTCCCCGGCATTTTCCAGCGTGGCCAGCTTGCCGCGCAGTTGGGCCAGTTCATGATCACCCCCCAAAACGTATTCGCTTGCGGGCAGCACACTGGTTGAGACTTCCTGTGCCATATGGGCGAGGCGGAGGTTATTCATACCTTCAATATCGCCATGATCGGCCTGCAGCTCGCCCAGTAGCAGGGCGAACAGGCTGGATTTACCACTACCGTTGGCACCGATCAGCGCCAGCCTCTGGCCGGGTTGTAAGGTGGCATTTGCCTGTTCCAGCAGCAGTTTGGCGCCGCGCCGCAGACTGATATCGCGTAGTATGATCATCGGGTGCGAAGTGTACTCGCAGAGTCCGCCCCTCGCCAGATCAGGAGTAATATGAACAATCCGCTATGGGAGTTTGCCGTGACCAGTTACGCGCGCGAGGCCGTAGCCAGTGCGTGCCTGCGTGCGCAGGACGAGGTGGGCAGCGACGTCAATCTATTGCTATATGCCGCCTGGCTGGCTGGGCAGCAATGTGAGCTGCGCACTCAGCATCTCGCTGAGGTAGATGCCAGATTGGCACAATGGCGCAGTCGTGTGATTGCGCCGCTGCGGCAGTTGCGACGTGACTGGAAAGACCTGGAGGATGCAACGCAATTGCGAGAGATGGTCAAATCCCTGGAGCTGCGCGCGGAACAACATGAAATCGCGCAGCTGTGGGACTGTCACCTGGCGGCTGAGCAACAGCCCACGGGAGACGGTGTGCTCGGCCTCAACCTTAGGCGGGTGCTGGCATTGACCTGCCCGGATAGGGATCAGCGCGAGTCTTTGTGTGCGGTGCTGGAGGCAGCGCTCGCGGATTGAGTGTTAACCGTGCAGGGGTAGCGCGAGGCTGCAGGCAATAGTAGTATGCGCGGGCTGTCGCAGGTTCTGTCGCCCTCCTAATATGATACGGCCAAACTGTATGGGCCAATAGTATCCGGGGTTGGTGTCTGAACCGCATGAATCGGGTGTGATCCGCACCATAACCACATGATGGAAATCAATTTATGAACAAACTGACTTTGCCGCTTGTCCTGATCTCTTTGATCGGTCTTCAGGCTTGTAATCAACAAGCGCAGGAAGCGCCAGCTGCCGCCGCGCAGGAAGTGACGCTTGAAACCTCCGAGCAGCGTCTGAGCTACGGTATCGCTCTGGGCCTTGGCCAGCGTATGGTCGCCGATGGTATGCAAATGGATGTTGACGCTTTCGCGGCAGGCTTGCGTGATGCTGTTGAAGGTGCTGAACCGCGCCTGACCCAGGAGCAGATCACTGCGGAGATGATGGCCTTCCAGGAGAAGGCAGAAGCCGAGCAGGCTGCTAACCAGGCGGCACTTGCGGAGGCCAACATCGCTACTGCAGAAGCCTTTCTGGCAGAGAATGCTGCGCGCGAAGGCGTGACTGTGACGGAATCCGGTCTTCAGTATGAGATTCTCGAAGCAGCTGAAGGCCCCATACCCAGCGCCGAAGATACCGTTGAGGTGCACTATCGTGGCACGCTGGTCGATGGAACCGAGTTCGATTCATCCTACGGCCGTGGCCAGACTGTTGAGTTTGGTGTTGGTCAGGTGATCGCGGGTTGGACCGAGGCCCTGCAACTGATGCCCATGGGTTCAAAGTGGAAGTTGGTTATTCCGCCGGAGCTGGCATACGGTAGTGCGGGCGCTGGTCAAATGATCGGACCTAACGCTGCGCTGATCTTCGAGGTTGAGTTGGTATCTATCCCAAGCCAGCAGGCCGAGGATGCAGCCGCTGAAGGCTGATGCTTAACCGGGCGCCAGGTCTTGTGCCTGACGCCTATGTGAGTTGTGAAGGCCGGCAATAAGCCGGTCTTCCATCACAAACCGCGACTCCAGAACCTCTCCCAGCGCGGAGAGATCACGTTCCAGTGTGTCTGGATAGTATTGACCGGCCCCGTACTTTGCTTCATACGCCAGAATCACCTCGGTCGTGTCTCCAATGGCCGGCATAACTGTTGCCGCCAGGGTGCCGCTGCCATCTGCAAAAGACTCAGCTTCGTTGAGTAGCTCATGGAATACCTCGAAGTGGCCAGCAGACACGTAATCGACCAATACCGAACAAAGATCCTTTTGGCGCTGTACTAGAGCGGCATCGGGGATAGCAGAATCGTTGACCACCACAATTTCTGTGTAGCGGGTAAGAAGGTTTCTTCGCTCCTTGAGCCAGCGCTGAAGTAGATCATCAACGGCCTGGAATTGCTTGGTGGGGTCGCTGCGCCGATGCGGCATGGTTGGATGTCCAGAGTGAGAAACGAAAATCCACTATAAGGCCAAGCCACTAGCTCGGGCAAGGACGGCAACTATCACAGCCACGGAGCTCCATCTACCGCACGTGGGCAGATGTTCCTCGCAGTAGCTGCCAGCCGCAGGCTAGTCCAAGTACAACAAACAGTGCCAGCACCTGTTCGGGGATTGTCATGCCCAGAAACGTCCAGGAGACGTTTGCGCAATTGCCGTCACCCATCATCACAATGCTGAATGTCTCAGAGAAGGGAAGGGTGTCCAGCATGTACTCAAGGCTTGGCCCACACGCCGGCACCTGGTCTTCTGGCAGATTCTGTAGCCAGATATGGCGCGCGGCGACAGCGCCGCCCACACACGCAGATAGCAGACACAGCAGCGAGTAGATCCTGCGACCCACCGTCCCGGGATTGTGCAGGGCTGCAATAAATGCGAACACCCCAAGGGATACCACAAACACGCGCTGAGTCATGCACAGCGGACAGGCTGCAAGACCCAGATGAAGCTCCAGATAGTAGTAGGCGAAAGCCATGGAGAATGCGCAGACTGCGGCGATACCGAAGAATACAAGCCTGGGAGTGAGAACGGATGGCATGGATGGGCTTCCTGTGGGTAGTGGGTCGAGCGAGTCAATCTCTCTGGGCCGCCTTAGCTATTAACCCTGTGGGCCACGTCAGCGTTGCAGCGTGTTTGACGTGCGTTACGTTGGCGCTAAGGTAGTGACTTTGTTGCCGCTGTGCAATCTTTGAGTACGGCAAACTGTGCAGGTTCCCTGGCCGCGACAAATTGCTGCAGCTCGGGATAAAATTTGGCAAAGGTGTCATCTATAACTGGGCGCAATGGCGTCAGTGCATGCTCAATATTGCGCAGCGGATTGCCGCGCTTGAAGCGGCTGCCTACTCGCTCCGCACTGGCGGCAACCATCGCCCAATCATCGTAGCGTGTCAGTAGTTGATGTTGGG
>CALINF010000048.1 GCA_938045215.1 uncultured Halieaceae bacterium
TAACCCCCACAGCACCGGTAGGGTTGTTCCTGCGATTACCGATTTCTGCGTGATGGATGAAGCGGGTGCTGTGTTGGCAACCGGCGAGCGTGGCGAGCTGTGTATTAAAACGCCCGCGAATGTACTGGGTTATTGGAACAAGCCCGAAGCAACTGCCGAGGCGTTTGTTGATGGATGGTTCCATACCGGCGACGTGGCGTACATGGATGATGACGGATACATCTATATAGTCGATCGGATCAAGGAAATTATTATTCGAGGGGGGGAGAATATCAGCTGCCTTGAGGTAGAGGCGGCAATCTATTCTCACCCGGCCGTGTTGGAAGCGGCCGTGTTTGGACTGCCTGATGAGCGACTGGGGGAAATCGTCGGTACTGCGGTGGTCCTCAAGCCAGGAGCAAGCCTGACAGCAGAAGAGCTGCATGCGTTTCTCGGCGAACATCTGGCGTCGTTCAAGATACCGGCCCATGTCTGGTTCAGAGAGGAGCAATTGCCAAGAATAGCCTCCGGCAAGATTTTCAAACGGGAGTTGAAGGCGCAATACAGTGAAGCACTGGCTGCTGCCTGATCCACATTCAAGTGTGCCTGGTGTTGGCTGAGGTCGCGCAGGGCATGTGTCACAGTTAATTGATAAGACAGTGAGAGAGAAAGCGATGGAGTCAACAATGGATTTGGGTGTCAGCAAGAACGTAGCGCCACTTCTTGAGGAAGTGAAGCAGTTCATCAAGAGTGAGATCGCGCCGGTGGAAGGCGAGTATTTTGACGAAATCGGTGTGGGTGATCGCTGGACCTTCACTGAGCGCCAGACAGAAATCATGGAGGCCTGCAAGGAGAAATCAAAAGCAAAGGGCCTGTGGAACTTCTTCCTGACCGATGGCGAAGCCGGGTCTGGCTTGAACACGGTCGAGTATGCCCATCTCGCAGAAGAAATGGGCAAGTCGCATATGGCGGCAGAGGTATTCAACTGTGCGGCGCCCGATACGGGCACTATGGAAGTGCTGCACAAATACGGTAGCGAGGAGCAGAAAGAGACATGGCTCAAGCCATTGATGAACGGTGAGATTCGCTCTGCCTATGCAATGACTGAACCCAAGGTGGCTTCCTCTGATGCCACTAATATCAGCACGCACGCCGAGCTCGACGGTGATGAGTGGGTGATTAATGGCGAGAAGCACTACGTGTCTGGCGCTGGAGATCCTCGCTGCAAAATCATGATTGTGATGGTTAAGACCGACCCGACCGCAGCCAAGCACAAGCAGCAATCACAGATTCTGGTGCCGATGGACGCCCCGGGGTTTGAAAACATTCGCCCCATGAACGTATTTGCAATGGATGATGCGCCGCATGGGCATATGCATCAGCGTTTCGACAATGTACGCGTACCCAAGGAGAACGTGATTCTCGGCGCAGGGCGCGGTTTTGAAATCTCGCAGGGCCGTCTTGGGCCAGGCCGTATTCACCATTGCATGCGCGCCATTGGCGCTGCCGAGAAGGCATTGCAGTTAATGTGTGAGCGTGCCGTCTCGCGCACAGCATTTGGCAAGCCGCTGGCAAGACTGGGTGGCAATATTGATATCGTAGCCAATGCCCGCATGGATATTGAGCAAGCGCGTCTGCTGACCTTGAAGACAGCCTGGATGATGGACAATGTAGATCCCAAGGAAGCGCGAATCTGGATATCCATGATCAAGACCGCCGTACCCAATATCTCGATCCGTATTGTGGATCAGGCGATTCAGATGTTCGGTGCACTGGGTGTGTCGCAGGATACACCGCTGGCAAATATGTACTGCGCCCAGCGCACGCTGCGATTGGCGGATGGCCCCGATGAGGTTCACCGCATGGTCGTGGGTCGTAACGAGTTCAAGAAGTACATGGAAGTTCAGGACGTCAATGCCACCTTCCGCGATGGCTGATAGCCCGCGACCAGGTTGTCGTTGAGCACAGGACAGCTTGCGGAGTGTGGAAGGTAGTAAGGAGAAGACCAGCCATTGGCTGGTCTTTTTTTGTGCGGTGATAAGAGACATGAAGCCGGGGTCAGCTGCTCTGGTTGAACAGAAAAATACTTGAATGATAAAAATACATACTGTATGTTCAAATCCGTTTTTGCAGGCGTAGTCAGTGCTCAATCCCACCTCAGTTTCTAGCGATGAGATCGCTCGCGTTAACAAGCGCTGAGTTTGCGGTCGATAAATCGAAGAAAGTGAAACACTGAACTACACTGTGAGAGTTTTCCGTCGATGCCAATTGAGAGGAGCCCCCAATGGCCGTAGTTGTTGTTCCCAAAGACCAGATGGTCGACCAGAAAGGTACCAAGTTCGAGCCCAGTGAGTGGATTACTATCGGGCAGGACAGGATCAACACCTTTGCAGACTGTACCGAAGATCATCAGTTCATCCATATCGATGAGGAGAAGGCCGCGCAGACACCCTTTGGCGGCACTATTGCGCACGGACTCCTGACTCTGTCGATGTTGCCCAAGCTCGTTGAGGACTGCGGTGTTTATCCGGAGAACCTGATGATGGGTGTTAACTACGGTTTCGATAAGGTGCGCTTTCTGGCGCCTGTTCGCGCCGGCAAGCGCGTGCGTGCGCACGTGGAGATCCTTGATGTCGATCGCAAAGATGAGAATCGCTTCCTCGTTAAGCAGGGAATCTCGATAGAGATCGAGGGCGAGGAGACACCGGCGCTGGTTGCTGAATGGATCAACATGTTTTTCGCGGGCTAAGCCCCATTCAATTGATGTGCAAAACAAAGTGTTAGAGGAAATTGAACAATGACAATCCGTTATGACGGTAAAGTCGCCATCGTTACAGGCGCAGGGCAGGGACTGGGACGCAGTCATGCTATCGAGCTGGCCAAGCGCGGCGCCAAGGTAGTGATCAACGACTTGGGCGGCGCTAAAGATGGTACAGGTGGCTCCAGTGATGCAGCCCTGGCCGTGGTGGCTGAAATTGAAGCGCTCGGTGGTGAGGCAATGGCCAATGGCGCCAACGTGGCCAAATACGATGAAGTCGAAGCGATGGTGAAAGCCACTATGGATAAGTGGGGTCGCGTTGACATTCTGATCAACAATGCGGGCATATTGCGCGACAAGAGCTTCACCAAGGGCACGTTGGACGATTTCAAGCTGGTGCTCGATGTGCACCTGATGGGAACCGTGAACTGCACCAAGGCCGTCTGGGATATTATGCGTGAGCAAGCTTACGGCCGCATTGTGGTAACAACGTCGTCCTCGGGCCTGTATGGCAACTTTGGTCAAACCAACTACGGCGCTGCCAAGCTTGGCGTGATTGGCCTCATGAATACCCTGGTATTGGAAGGGGCCAAGTACGATATTCGCGTCAATGGTCTGGCGCCTACGGCGGGGACACGGATGACAGAAGGCCTGATTCCCGAGAAGGCATTTGACCTGCTTACGCCCGAGACTGTCACGCCTGGCGTTCTGTATCTGGTAAGCGAAGATGCACCCAACAAGACGATCCTGTGTGCGGGTGCCGGCGCCTACGCGGTGTCCAAGATTGTTGAAACAGATGGAGCGTGGCTACCGGTTGAAGAGCAGACGCCGGAAGGCATTGCCGCTCATTGGGATCAGATTACGGCTGTCGAGGGTGAAAAAGTGCCTCAGGCAGGGTTCGAACAAACCATCAAATTTACCGGTAAGGCCGCCGCTGGCCTGGGTATTTCACTGGACTAACCGATTACTGACAGCCTGCGTGATGCGCGGGTAAAGGAGATAAGAAATGAGCGAAGCAGTTATTGTATCAACAGCACGTACGCCAATCGGCAAAGCTTACCGTGGCGGCTTTAACAACCTCTCTGGCGCGACCCTTGGTGCAGCCTCTGTGGCCGAAGCAGTCAAGCGTGCCGGTATCGACCCCGCGCGCGTAGATGATGTCATCATGGGTTGTGCGCTGCAGCAGGGAACTACGGGTGGCAACGTGGCTCGTCAGATTGCACTGCGTGCAGGCTTGCCTGTCACGGTATCTGGTATGACGCTTGACCGTCAGTGTTCTTCAGGTCTGATGGCTGTGGCGACCGCCGCCAAGCAGATCACAGAAGATGGCATGACCTGCGTCATTGGTGGGGGTCTGGATTCGATCTCCCTGGTGCAGAACGAGCATATGAATACGCACCGCATGGTCGACAAGGAGCTAATGGCCATGGTTCCGGACATCCATATGCCGATGTTGCAAACAGCCGAAGTGGTTGCCAAGCGCTATGGCATCACGCGTGAAGCGATGGATGAGTACGGCCTGCAATCTCAGCAGCGCACCGCGGCGGCTTATGAAGAAGGCCGTTACGACGCCGAGCTAACGCCTGTCACCTGCGATCGTATCGTCTGGAACAAGGAAACGGGTGAGCAGTCTGAAGCGCAGGGCACTGTGTCGAAGGATGAGGGTCTGCGCGCCACCACGCCAGAGGCCCTGGCGGGTCTCAAGACGGTTATCGAAGGCGGCACCATTACTGCGGGTAACGCATCACAGCTTTCAGACGGTTCGTCTGCTCAGTTGATCATGGACTCAAAGGTTGCACAGCAGGAAGGACTGGAGCCACTGGGTATCTATCGCGGCATGGCAGTAGCCGGCTGTGAGCCTGACGAAATGGGTATTGGCCCG
>CALINF010000049.1 GCA_938045215.1 uncultured Halieaceae bacterium
TTGTTCTTGCCCGTAATGCAAAGGCGCTAGTATAACCCCATCATCCGGCAGGCACTGCTGCAATTTCCTTGCTGGAGCGCCCTACCCGTTTCTTGCGGCTATGCGCGCCATGAACTCGTCGCGGTTTGCCAGCGTATCTGCATCCATTTTCTGGCTGATCTCAGACTCAGACATGAAGGTAAGCCATTGGGCTAAACCCGGCACCGCGGCCGTTATGTCCCAGTCCAGCTGAGAGGGCGCGACCATTGCCGGTATCACCAGGGCATAACGCAGGTATATGTCCGCCAGCGTTAACTTCGCGCCCGCAACGTATGGTGCAAACTGCGCAAGTTGACTCAATGCATCAAGACCTCGCTGCAACGAGGCTCTTACCTCAGTCTTGGTAACCTCATCGGCAGGACCTGCGCCAAACGCAGCAGGTAACAGGCGACGCGCGGGCAGATCGAGATACAACTCGGATATCTTCATTATCTGGCGTACTTTGGCTCGATCTTGCGCTGATTCGGGATAAAGACTGTGCTGCGGATAGGCCTCTTCAATGTAATCCACCATAACGCTGCTTTCAGAAATATGCACACCATCTTCTGTGGTAAGCGCCGGCACTTTCCCCGCAGGGCTAACCTCCAGTAAGCCGGGCTCCCCCGGGTAGATACGGTTCTCCTGATAGGGCACGCCCTTCACCAGGAGCTGGTGCTTAACAATGTTGAAGTAATTTGAGTAGGCGAAGCCGTGCAGAGTGAGCATTTGTAGACCCTTACAGAAAATGGTGAAAACGATGGCTGGAGCAATTCAACTACAAATTGTACCACCGTTGCAGGCTCAGTCTCTTACAGCGTCGCTTTTAAGCCTCGGGCGACTACCAGGTATTGAGCGAGGGTCCAAGGATATGCCTGCTTCGCCCAATAACATGAGAGCTCTGGCCCACAATGAGTGGGTCTGTCTCAACCACCTCACGATTTTTGCCCGGATAGTTCAGCGTGGAGAGAAAATGCTGCATGCAGGCCAGGCGAGCTCTCTTTTTGTCGGACGATTTGACAATCGTCCAGGGTGCGTCTGCGGTGTCGGTGTAAAAGAACATAGCCTCTTTTGCTTCCGTATACTCATCCCACTTGTCCAATGAAGCCCTATCCACAGGAGAGAGCTTCCACTGCTTCAAGGGGTCGTTAGCACGCTTGTCAAAGCGCAGGTGTTGCTCCCGCTGCGTTACAGAGAACCAGTACTTGAACAGGTGAACCCCGCTGCGGGTAATCATCCGCTCCATCTCAGGTGTCTGGCGCATGAATTCCAGATACTCCTCAGGTGTGCAAAACTCCATCACCCGCTCAACACCTGCCCGGTTGTACCAGCTACGGTCGAACATCACGACTTCACCCCGCGTGGGGAAATGATTGATGTAGCGTTGAAAATACCATTGCCCCTTCTCAAGTTCGGTGGGCTTCTCCAGCGCAACAACGCGCGCGCCGCGAGGGTTCAGGTGCTCCATGAACCGCTTGATGGTGCCGCCCTTGCCCGCCGCATCGCGACCTTCAAACAGCACCATAACCTTCTGTCCTGTCTCTTTGACCCAGCGCTGCACCTTCAGCAGTTCCACCTGCAGAGCACGCTTGGTTAGCTCATACTCCTCTACTCCCATTTTTGAGGTGTATGGGTAAATGCCACTAATAAACAAGTTGCGAATAGCCTCGGGCGTATCCAATGTACCCACAAGCTCAGGCTTCAACTCCGGCGCTCGTATCGCCTCCGGATTGATATCTTCAAGTTGCGGTTTCTCAATAACAATGGGTTGTACGCTTTGATCGGCCACACGCATTCTCCTACTCAAAACGCTTATGAGGCCATAGGTGGTCTGTGCCGCACAATGACACGGGTCAAGCATCGGAACGTTAAATCTCTGTACGTGCAAGACAGGTCGGTTTTTCGTTGCAAATAGCCAACCAGTACTTAAATGAGCTTACAATTTGAAGCCGGGAGGGAGGTTACTCGCCTGTACTCTCACCGCTGTTATGCTCTTCGATTTTCGCTCGTAGCACCTCGGCTTCTGCGGTTAATGATGAGTAAAGCCGAATATTGCCATTGCGCTGTGCCTCGAAGGCCTTGGTCAACAAACCTTCATGCTCTTTCTGCAGCCGCTTCACCGGGTTTTTACCAAACAATCCGAACATTCTCCACTCTCCACAATCCTTCACAGTTAAAGGTCTGCAAATGATACGCAGATGAGCGCTTGTGGGATTGGTATCGCCGGCTTCACCATCATCACCGGCTTGACGGGGCTTATTATTGCCGTCATTGGTACGCAGATGCTTTTGGAAGGTCTGGGCAGCAGTGGGATATTCGAGGCGCTTAACGAGACTTCTATCGCTTTGGGTTCAGACAACCCACAACCCGCTACTCCACACTCGCTTTCACACGCTGATTACGAAAGCGCACAAAGAGAGTAACCGCCAGAGAAAGCGCTCCCGCGACTATTCCTGTTACTATTGCTTCGGTCGCGTACGAGCCGAATGAGCCCGGATGCACGTAATAATCCACTACAGCGGTGCACGTCCCCAGCAACAATGGCATGGCCCAGAATCTGTTTGCCTGTACTAGCCAACCAACAAGAAAAGCAATGGCCCCCGCCACAATGCCCGTTTGGGCCGCAATAAAGAGATGCGCACCTGTCAGACCGACCAGGATATTGCCCTGCACCATCACCAACAGGCACGCTGCAGTCGATTCTGATACGCCTTCGATTAAGGTCTTGCTGCTTTTGTTCACTGCCTTACCTGGGTTTCGTTGCACAAGTTGAACATTGAGAGCCTGTGGCGCACAGAAAGTTCACAATATCTTGCCGTAAAACAGGGAGCTGATCGCTCGTTATCGTTGCACCGTACCTTTGAGCCGCTCGCGCAATCCCTGCACAATCGCATAAAATCCCGGTATGAAGAACGTTCCAATCAACAAGGCTGCCAGCATACCGCCAAGCACCGGAATTCCCAACGACCGTTGACCAAAAGCGCCGGCACCAGAGGCAAAAACCAGCGGGAGTATCCCGAGAATAAACGAGATCGCCGTCATGCACACGGCGCGAAAGCGCAGGCGGCCCGCCTCTCTTGCAGCCTCCAGAACCTCGACTCCACCCTGTTCGCGACGTTCCCGCGCAAACTCCACAATGAGAATTGCATTTTTTGCCGCCATACCGATCAGCAATACGAGGCCAATCTGGGCATACAGGTTTAAGGCAACCCCAGTAACCAACAGCGCCGCAATCGCCCCACCTATCGCCATGGGCACTACGAGGATAATGGCAAACGGTATAGACCAACTTTCATACTGAGCAACAAGAAACAGGTAGACGAAGATTAGCGCCAGCGCGTAAGCAAAAATCGCAGTACTGCCTGCCTCCCGCTCCTGATAAGCCATACCAGTCCATTCGATACGATACCCCGAGGGTAAAGTCTCGTCTGCGAGTTGCTCAATGGCTGACATCGATGCACCCGAGCTGTACCCCGGCGCGGTTTCGGCTCGCACCGATGCTGCTCGATACAGGTTGTAGCGCTGGGAAATATCAGGGCCAAGAATAGGACTCGTAGTAACCAGTGTACTCAATGGCACCATATTGCTGTCTGAACCGCGTAGGTAGAAATGATCCAGGTCCGACAGGTCCGACCGATAGCGTGACTCCGCCTGCATCACTACCTTGTAGGTCTGACCAAACTTATTGAAGTC
>CALINF010000050.1 GCA_938045215.1 uncultured Halieaceae bacterium
AGTAGTAATGCCGAGTTCGCACCGCATCAGCCGTCGTCTGATCCTGTTGACAGGAAGACCTGGGATATCGATATCCTGCTGAAGAAAGCCTTTAATTCACCTACCGGTTTCAATACCCCAATTGATATCAGCATACTGATACAGCAATTGTGTGATCACGGCGACTTTCTCGAGATTCAGCCAGAGCGAGCGCGCAATACCATAACGGCGCTGGGTCGAATGGGTGGAAATGTTATCGGCTTTGTGGCGAATAACTCCGCAGTTGCGTCAGGCCAGATCGATGTAGATGCCGCCTATAAGAATGCTCGTTTCATTCGCTTTTGCAATCTTTACAACATCCCGATTATTTTTCTCGAGGACACTACGGGCTTCCTGCCTGGGCGTGAACAGGAAAGCAGGGGTATTGTGCAGGCGGGGCGCGCTATGCTCGACGCGATTGTCGACCTACGCACTCCGCGCTTTCTTGTGCTGGTGCGCAATGCGTTTGGCGGCGCTTATGCGTCGTACAACAACTATCCAACGGGCGCAGATTTTGTTGTAGCACTGCCAACAACACGGGTAGCCGTCATGGGTCCGGCTGGCGTTGAGTATGTCTACAAGGACGAGCTGCGTAAAATCCGCAGTGAAGCGAAGTCCAGGTTGACGGCGGAGGTGGACGCACAGCGACACGCGGGTCTGGATGCGTCGCAAGCGCAAGCGGCTGCGCAGGAACTGGTAGACGGGTGGGTCAAGGCCCAGGAGCAGTTGCTGGCACAACGCTACGAAAAAGAACTGATGAATCCAAACGAGGCGCTCAGCCTTGGCTCTATTTCACAGATTGTGATGCCCTCCGAGTTGCGGCATGTACTTGCAGAGCACATGGACTTTTGTCTGCGACACTACGAGCCATCTCCGCTACAGTCGGTACAGCGAGAATTTCACTAGGGCTGGTACAGCGGACTACTACAAATCAAAAGGATTAACCTGTGTCCAACGAACACTATCTGCGCAACCCACTCATTCATCGCGACCGGCGCCTGGGTCGCCGTCATTCAGACTGGGTAACGCAGTTTGACTGCTCGCACATTCAGCCATTGATCATTTGCCGAGGGCCAATTCGCAAGGAGGCCATGGATGTTTTTGGTGAAATGGGTATCAGTCACTTTGGCATCTTGTTGTCCGAGAAAGATTCCATTGTCTACCAGGACGCGCTGGCGCCCGAGTTGCGCGCGCTGACTACCCCTGACCGTGTTCACCGAGTGCCGGATTACACGGGCGCTAACAAGGAAGAGCGCGACCAGCGTATCGCCCAGATCATCGCGATAGCCAGAGATAACGGATATAACGCAATTTTTACCGGCTACGGTTTTATGGCCGAAGACGAAACCATGGTAGCTGCTATGGAGCAGGCAGGTCTGAATTTTATCGGGCCCTGTTCGCGAACGGTTCATGATGCCGGTCTTAAAGATGAAGCAAAGCGAACAGCGCTCAAATGCGGAGTGTCCGTGACGCCGGGTATTGATAATGGCACAGCGCTGACTTTGTTAAAGGCGTACCCGGACGAAGCAGCACTGCGCGCGCTGTGTGAAAAGGAAGGGCTGGTAGTCGACCTTGATCAGCTGGCAGATCCGAATATCACGCTGGAAGACAAGGCGGATATTGTATTGGCAGCGTCTTACAAAAAGGGGATTGATTTATACACGGTTGATGAGATGTGCGCGTCGCTCACAGAAGCGGTTACGCGTATATCTGCAGATTATCCCAAGAACCGTATACGCCTCAAGGCGATTAGTGGAGGTGGCGGAAAGGGTCAGCGAATCCTGAATGTCGGTGAGGCCGATAGAACGCCGGAGCTTGTGCGCGAGATTTTAAACGAGGTCAAAACCACGGGTGTTGGCGATAACAAGAACGTGTTGGTGGAGCTCAATATTGAAACCACACGTCACCAGGAAATTCAGGTCATCGGCAATGGGCAGTGGTGCATCACGATGGGCGGTCGCGACTGCTCGCTACAAATGCATGAACAAAAGCTGCTGGAAGTATCGGTCACTGTAGAGTCGCTGCAGGCGGCGATTGAGCAGGCCGAATCTGCAGGCCTGATCGAAGAGCTGGCGATTTTACGTCAGGAATTAGTCACGCTTGAAGCCATGGAAGATGAGGCGTCGCGTTTCGGCGAGGCAGTGGGTCTTGATTCAGTCTCAACTTTCGAATGCATTGTCGACAGAGACAAGCATTTCTTCATGGAGATGAATACGCGTATTCAGGTGGAGCACCGGGTAACGGAACTGTGTTACGCACTGAAGTTTACCAATCCGGATAATGCGGATGATAGCTTTGTTGTAGAGTCACTGGTTGAGGCCATGGTTCTGCTCGCTGCGCATGGGCCGAATCTGCCCAAGCCAGAGCGGCTGGTACGCTTCAATGACAGTGTAGAAGCGCGACTCAATGCCACCAACCAGGCGCTACAGCCGAACGCGGGCGGAGTGATCGAATACTGGAGCGATGCGCTGGAGGGTGAAATTCGTGACGACCAGGGTATTAGTCTGCACAACCCTGATACCGACGTTTTCATGAAATACACTCTGGCAGGCGCGTATGATTCCAATATCGCGCTATTGCTGACGGTCGGCGATACACGTCTTGACACGTATGAGCGCATGGCTGAAACCATTCGCCAGACCACAATGCGCGGCAAGGATCTGGCCACCAACCTGCAATTTCACTACGGCCTTGTGAACTGGTTTATAGGCCAGAATATCAATGCACGGCCTACGACGCGTTTTATCGTGCCCTACCTTAGCGCCGTAGGAGAGCTAAAGGCTCGCGCTAATAATATGGATGTCGAGTACGCCTGGCGCCGTGTCTGTGATGCCTACAGGGGACAGTATCCGGAGCAGGCAGCCGCCGCCGCAGATGCCTTACAACTCAAACAAACATTGCTGTTACGGCCACTGGCCATACTGCTGGAGCAGCCGCATGTACTGAGCGGGTGGTTGAGTGTTAATCGCGACTGCTACACATTGATAGAGGGCAAGATCTGCTGGAATGAAAACCCTGTTGATTTGCTGGCAGATACTTATCACTTTCTGAATATGGACTATGTCCAGGGTGCACCTGCGTCCAATATGATCTGGCAGCATGATCACGAGTTGTTGCAAGAAGCTCTGGATTTCTACAACGAGCTCAACAACCGCCTCGCAGCGACCGACTGGCTGGAACTACTGACGTTGCTTGAAAGCGAGCAGGCGCCGGACGGATTTGACGCAGCCACCTGGAGGCTAACGCGCGGTGCACATGCGGGATTTCAAGCCGGCATGGATATACTCGCGATCCTTCCCAGTATTGCGCAGGCCACGCGTTTCTTCGATCTTGGCGTCAACTCTGATTTGAGTATCCACATACCCGAACGTTTGACTGACGAAGGGTTGCACACTGCAATGGCCAAAGTGTTGGTGCCACCCCCCATAGCAAACTCAGACGAGATACTGGCAGAGAGTGGCGGCATGTACTACGGTCGCGAAACACCTGCACATGAGCTCTATGTGAAGCCTGGTGATCACTTCAATGCCGGTGACCCGCTGTATATCGTTGAAGTGATGAAGATGTTCAACAAGGTGTACGCGCCGTTCGCAGGCACTGTTGATGAAGTGCTCATCGACACTGACGGGGTAATCATCAGGAAGGGTCAGCCTCTGTTTAAGATTACACCTGATGAGCAAATTGTAGTAGAGCCTGCCGAGGTTGTTGCTGCTCGCAGGCAGCAGAAAACTGACGAGTTTCTCAGCCAGATTACTCAGGAGTAACGCATGATTACTGCACTGGACCATATCGCAATTGCGGTGCCCGACTTCGAGAAGGCCATCAAGCGTTTTATGGAGGACTTTGGGCTTGAATTCGAAGGCACAGAAGATGTAGAGGCCGCCAAAACTTCTACGGCATTCTTTCCTTTGCCGCCCACGAGCATAGAACTGATACACCCGTTGCGCGGTGAGGGCGCCGTGGCGGGCTATCTGGAAAAACGCGGTGGTGGCTTACATCACTTGTGTTTTCGCTCCGACGATATAGAAGCAGATATCGAGCGTCTCAAGGCTAAGGGATACCAGTTTCTCGCTGATGCCCCCAGTCCCGGCGCGCACAATTCCAAGGTTATTTTTATTCATCCAAAAAGTTGTGACGGTGTGTTGATCGAACTAAACCAACCCGCTGACGAACACTGAGGCAGCACGGCGTATGAGCGATTCCATTTACGACAAGAGTAAGGCGACGCCCCAAGCATGGGCTGAGCTGGCGCAAAAACAAATGCGCGGTAAGCCGCTGGATGACCTGGTATGGCATACGGCCGAGGATATCGACGTCCGTCCTCTGTATACAGCTGCCGACACAGCCGAGTTACCCTATACCGATACGATGCCGGGTATGTCACCGTACCTGCGCGGACCGCAAGCTACGATGTACGCAGGCAGACCCTGGACCATCAGGCAGTACGCTGGCTTTTCCACGGCCGAAGAATCCAACGCGTTCTACCGTAAATCCCTCGACGCAGGTGGCCAGGGTGTCTCTGTTGCATTTGATCTGGCCACACACCGTGGCTACGACTCGGATCATCCGCGCGTGACAGGTGATGTTGGCAAGGCGGGCGTTGCAATAGATTCTGTCGAAGACATGAAGATTCTGTTTGACGGCATACCATTGGATAAGGTGTCGGTCTCGATGACGATGAATGGAGCCGTGTTGCCGGTGCTGGCAGGTTATATCGTGGCGGCTGAAGAGCAGGGCGTTTCCCAGGATCAGCTGGCGGGCACGATTCAGAATGATATTCTCAAAGAGTTCATGGTGCGCAACACTTACATCTATCCGCCAGCTCCAAGCATGAAGATCATTGGCGACATAATCGCTTACTGTTCATCCAACATGCCGCGCTTCAATACCATTTCTATCTCCGGTTACCATATACAGGAGGCCGGCGCGAATGCGGCACTGGAACTGGCTTATACCCTGGCCGACGGCAAGGAATACATTCGAACGGCTATAGCCGCGGGCCTTGGTATCGACGATTTTGCCCCACGCCTGTCATTCTTCTGGGGTATAGGCATGAATTTCTACATGGAGATTGCCAAGATGCGTGCGGCTAGAGTCCTTTGGGCGCGTATTGTCGGCGAGTTTTCCCCGCAGAATCCCAAGAGCTCCATGCTGCGCACACACAGTCAGACCTCGGGCTGGTCGCTCACTGAGCAGGACCCTTACAACAACGTGGTCCGCACGACTATAGAGGCTATGGCCGCGGTGTTTGGTGGCACACAGTCGCTGCACACCAACGCGCTGGATGAGGCAATAGCATTACCTTCAGACTTTGCAGCGCGCATAGCACGTAATACCCAGTTAGTGATCCAGGAAGAGACCGGTATTACCAAGGTAGTCGATCCCTGGGGTGGCTCCTACATGATGGAAAGCCTGACGCAGGATATCGCCGATAAGGCCTGGGAACTGATCGAGGAAGTCGAAGAAGCTGGAGGCATGGCCAAGGCAATCGAGACCGGGATGCCCAAGTTGCGAATTGAAGAGGCTGCCGCGCGCAAGCAGGCTCGGATCGATAAAGGAGAGGACGTTATCGTTGGTGTTAACAAATACACTACACAGGAAGATGACGACGTGGATGTTCTCCAGATTGATAACGACGCGGTTCGCGAATCTCAGCTGCAGCGTCTTGCGACCATACGCGAGCAACGTGACGAAGCC
>CALINF010000051.1 GCA_938045215.1 uncultured Halieaceae bacterium
ATGAGGCGTTGGCCCGGTATCTTGGCCCCTTGATAGGCCAGTGGAACTTTGCCGGCGCCTTCCTGGCCAGCGATGACCGTCTGGAAGATGACATACCCGATCTCGATGACTACGATCGCTGGCTCACGGGCGTGAACCACAATGGCATGTTCAACCGGCGCTGGCGCACCCGGGTGGACTACACCAAAGTGTCCGACGTGGACTACCTGAAAGACCTTGATTCCTCCAGCCTCGAATCCAAGCGCCAAACCAGCCTGCTGCAATTGGGTTCAGTCGATTACCTGGGTGACAAGTGGCTGGTAGGGCTGGACCTGCAGCAGTTTCAGACACTGGCCGACGATATTCGTGATGACTATAAAAAGCTCCCCCAGATTACGGCATCTTATCGCAGTGATAAAACGCCGTTTCAATTCAGCCCTATTGCCCAGCTGCAGTACTCCAACTTCGACGCCGACATACCCTCCAGAGTAACCGGCCAGCGCGTATACGGGGAGCTTGGCGTCACCTACCCAATGCAGTGGGAATACGGATTTCTGCGCCCTACCACCAAGTATCGCCAACTGGCGTATTCGCTTGATGACAGCGCGATCTTCACCGAAGACACACCTAACGCAGGCGTTGCAGTAGCAGCAATCGACAGCGGCCTGTTTTTTGAGCGCAGCACCTCGTTCGCGGGAGAGCGCCTGCTACAGACGCTGGAGCCGCGCTTGTTCTATCTGTACAGCGAGTATGAAGATCAAAGAGACCAGCCAGACTTCGATACCGCCGAACTGACCTTTAGCTACAACCAGTTGTTTCGCCAGACCCGCTTTTCCGGTCGCGACCGGCTCGACGACGCCAATCAGGCATCAATGGGTATTACCACCCGTTTTATCAATGAAGAAGACGGACAGCAACAGTTCAAGGCCAGCCTGGGCCAGATCGTCTACTTTGACGATCGCAAAGTGCGCTTGAATCCAGCTAGTAAACCGCTGGACGATTCGAAATCGGAGCTGGCCGGCGAGCTGAGCTTCAATCCCAACGAGCGATTTACGCTGCGCTCCAACCTGCAGTGGGAAATCGACACCGGTAAGGTCAACGCTGGCAACCTCAATGTGAGCTATAAGCAAGACAATGGCGGCGTACACAACTTCGGCTACTCCTACCGCAGGCCACAAACTATCACCGCAAGTCGCGATATTACCGAGCAGGCCACTTTGTCTACCTACTTGCCTATGGGGCGCCAGTGGAGCTTTTTTGCCTCGATGTCTTACAGTATTGAAGCCGAACGAAGCGTGGAAGATATGTTCGGGTTGGAATATGATACCTGCTGCTGGATGGTGCGCCTGTTGCACCTCCGTTACTACGACACCGTCCCCGGCCAGACCATCAATTTCGACAATCCCGACCTGGAACGGGAACATGCGACGCAGTTTCAGATCGTACTTAAGGGCATGGGTGGATACGGCAACCGCGTAGGCGGTTTGATGGAAGATATGATTAGAGGTTACGAAGATCGTGTGTATTAAACAGCTGCTGGGCGCAGCAACAATGATCGCAGCCATCGGTTGGCTGCCTGCCAGCCAGGCTGCTACCGAAATGCTCGACCAGGTAGTGGCGATAGTGGATGACGATGTGATCATGGCCAGCGAACTGCGCGAGCGGCTGGCCAGCGTAACCGAGGCCATGGCAGCTCGCGGCGGGGAAATGCCGCCAGAAGATACAATGATACGAGATACGCTGGATCGCCTGATTCTGGAAAGTATTCAAGTGCAGATGGGGTATCGCGTTGGCGTGCGCATCTCGGACCAGCAGTTGAACAGCGCAATGGAGCGGATCGCCGGGCAAAATCGCATGACATTGGAGCAGTTCCGACAGGCTCTGGAAGCCGAAGGGCAGTCATACAACCGCATGCGGGAAAATGTACGCAAAGAATTGATCATTCAACGAGTGCAGGGCGGCAACGTCAACCAGCGCGTGCAAATTACGGATCAGGAAGTTGACAATTTCCTCACCACCGAAGAAGGGCTGAAGTACACACAACCAGAATACCGAATGATGCAGGCGCTATTGGCCGTGTCACCCGATGAAAGCGCGGAGGAAGTCGCAAGCAAGGAAGCCTATGTTGATCGTTTACTGGCGCGCATACAGGCTGGTGAAGGCTATGACGTGGTGCTGAGTTCCGCGAGCCGATACCCCTTTTCAGGTGGCGATCTGGGCTGGCGCCCTGCAGAGGACTTGCCCAGCATGTTCAAAGATATCGCGCCCACGCTGAAGCAAGGCGAAACGGGCAAAGTGCGCAGCGCCAGTGGTTTTCATTTGGTCTATATGGGCAATCTGCGCGGTGGCACCGAGATTGTGGCGCAAACGCAAGCCAGCCATATCCTGATCAAACCCTCCGAGATCATGACCGACAACCAGGCCGAGGAACTCATTACTGATATCCGTCGCCGCGCTGTTGAGGGTGAAGACTTTGCCGACCTGGCCAGACAGTATTCAGAAGACATTGGGTCGGCCCAGGAAGGTGGCTCGCTGGGCTGGACCATGAAAGGGCAGATGGTGCCGGAGTTTGACAATATGATGGACGCCACGGCTGTTGGCGAGATATCAGAACCTTTCAGAAGCCAGTTTGGCTACCACATTATCAAAGTGGAAGGCCGTCGTGATCAGGATGTAACCGACACCGCGCGGCGCTCCAAAGCGATGGAGTATCTGCACAGTCGCAAGTACCAGGAAGAGCTGGATGCGTGGCTGCGTAAAATTCGCGACGAAGCTTTCGTCGACATCAAGTAGCGGGTAGATCAGTGGCCATCCCAAGGATAGCCATCACCACGGGTGAACCCGCCGGTATCGGGCCCGACATCACGATCATGGCGGCCCAGCAAGGCTGGAACGCACAGCTCGTGGCTATCGGCGATATCGAGCTGCTGAGGGAGCGTGCAGACGCGCTCAAGCTCCCTCTCTCTCTATCTGAATTCGACGAAGCAGCTCCGCCGGTGGCACATCGCGCGGGTGAACTGCTTGTTCTAGCTATTGAAGTACAAGAGCAGGTGCAGGCAGGCGCGCTCAACCCGCGC
>CALINF010000052.1 GCA_938045215.1 uncultured Halieaceae bacterium
CGCTAACTATTGATGGCGATTCTGTCAGCGGTGGCGGTGTGAGCTCAGCCGATCAACAGGCGTTGAAGGACTTTCGTCGCCTCACGGGTAAGTTCAACCGGCTATTAAACAAAGCCTTTTCCCAACGCCCGCCCCGGCTGATAGAGGCCGACTTTTCTGATCGTTGGCAGTTGCTGCAGTTGGGGCTGAGAATGCGGCTCATGGGCAAAGACGATATGAATGAGTTATTGCGTCTTGGCTTGAACAATATTTACGACGTACTGAACGAATGGTTTGAGCATCCGGGTTTGCGCGGTGCTCTTAGTCTTGACGCGGTGCTGGGAACCCATCTGGGTCCACGCTCTCCCAATACTGTGTTTACCTACTTGCAGCGCAGACTGGCTGAAGCATGGGGCGAGGGCGGCGTCTATCAGGTTAAAGGTGGTATGGGCGCATTTGGCGATGCACTAGCCAGTGCCGCCAATGCAGCAGGTGTTTCTATTGCGTATGGTAATGCGGTGAGCGAGATTACCATGACTGAAGATCGAGTTAGCGGCGTTATCTTGTCTGACGGGCAGAGCCTTGCGTCGCGTTATGTCGTATCAAACGCTGATCCAGTGACGACATTCTCCAAGCTGCTGGGCTTCCAGAATGTGGAGACCGATACCGCCAGACGGGTGTCGCAGATACGCTGTAAGAGCGGGGCGTCCAAACTGCATCTGGCCTTGGATAGCTTGCCCGAATTCACCGGGCTCAGTGTTGACGATCTTGGCCACCGACTGGTCATAGCGCCGGATATGGATTATGTAGAACGCGCATTCAACGCGGTTAAGTACGATGAGTACTCACCTCTGCCCATGATGGATATCAGTATTCCAACAGTGAGAGACCCAAATCTGGCACCGTCAGGCAAGCATGTTTTGTCTGCCATCGTTCAGCATGCGCCCTTTAATCTGCAAGGTGGGTGGGCGTCCCAGAGAGATAAGGTCATCGATGACTGGTTGGGTTGTATGGCGCAGTATGCGCCCGGGCTGCGCGAACAGGTCATTAGCGCCGAACTGTTAACGCCTGAAGATTTACAGCATGAGTACCACATGACCGGCGGGCATTGGGACCACGGCGAAATCAGCTTTGACCAGGTGCTGATGATGCGACCCTTTCCCGCGGCAGCGCAGTACGAGACACCGGTAGCAGGACTGTTTCTGTGTGGAGCCGGATCTCATCCCGGCGGCGGCGTAATGGGGCTGGCCGGCGTGAATGCCGCAAGGCAAGTTAACGAGACGGAGAAAAGCGCATGATGACGACAGCGCCAGACAGAACAATAGAGCCGGTCCTGTTGCCAACCCCGTTCTACGCATGCCAGCTTGCTGTGAACGAACTGCATGCGTGGGGTGACTGGAACGGCTATATCAAGGCGGGCGCGTATTCCGATATGGAGTTAGAGTACTTTGCCATTCGAAGTAGCTGCGGCGTATTCGACCTGTCCCCGATGAATAAATACCGTATAACCGGTCCGGATGCACAGGCGTATCTTAATCGCCTGTTGACGCGCGATGTTTGCAAGATTCGCGAGGGCAGGGTGGGTTATGCAGTCTGGTGTGACGAACAGGGCCAGGTGATGGATGATGGCACCCTGTTTCATCTGGGGGCCAACGATTATCGATTGTGCGCGTATTCACGTGCACTGGATTGGCTCAGTTGGTCTGCGCTTGGCTTCGATGTCACGATTGTAGACGAAACCGACCAAGTCGCCGCGCTGGCTCTGCAAGGACCCACATCGTGCAGCGCTCTCAAGACACTGGGCCTGGACGATGTTGATACCATGAAGCCTTTCGACCTGCGCCACTACGCGTTCGACGGCGAGCCCATGCTGGTGAGTCGAACCGGCTTCACGGGTGATTTGGGCTATGAAGTCTGGGTAGCACCAGACAAGGCCGAAGCACTGTGGCAAGCCCTGTTTACTCAGGCAAAGCACTATATGCTCAAGCCCATTGGTACTGACGCACTGGATATTGCGCGTATCGAAACAGGCTTCTTGCAGGCGGGAGAAGACTTCGTGCCAGCAGAACACGCTGTTCGTCAGGGTTGCACCCGCTCGCCCTTCGAGTTGGGTCTGGACTGGCTGGTTGATTTCTCCAAGCCCGTTTTTAACGGACGTCGCGCGTTGATGCGTGAGCGCGAGAAAGGGTCTCGTTATCGCTTTGCGATACTGAATGTAGAGGGCAATAAGCCAGCACATCACAGCTACATTCTGCACAACGGTAAGCCAGTGGGTACGGTCACGTCGGCGGGCTGGTGTCCTACCGCCAAGACTAATATTGCCTTTGCGCAGCTGGAAATGCCGCACGGTGCAGTGGGCGAGCAACTGGTAGCCGAAATCTACTATCAGCGCGAACTGCGCTGGAATAAGGTAATGGCACCTTGCACGGTGATCAAAGGCGCACCGTTTAACCCTGCGCGTCGACGGCAGACGCCAGCGCCGGCGCTGTAGTGCTATACGGTGATATGCAGTGGCGCGATCAAGTGTAGGGTCGTGCAGTGTAGAGCGCTACACGCTAGTCTGGTGGCACGCTAACGTGTGCCATTCGTACTGTTTTAAGTAAGCTTGGGCTGTAAACTATGTTGCCTCTTCACGACGATTCCGTAGAGCGTTTGACGCGGGAGATCCAATTACAACAACGCCATCACGGTAGCGCTTTGCCGAGTTATTTCTACCAATCTCCAAAGGTGTATCGATCGGAGCTGGAGAACCTGTTGCTGCGCAGCTGGATTTACGCCGCTCATATCAGTGAGCTGGCCACCGCCGGCGACTACCAGCTACTGGAACTGGGTGCCGACTCGATCATTTTGGTACGCGCTGCTAATGACCAGATTCATGCATTGGTGAACAGTTGCAGACATCGCGGCGCCCGCGTCTGCGAGGCGCAGCAAGGCAATCGAAAAACATTTGTCTGCCCTTATCATGGTTGGGTATACGACCTCGATGGCAGTCTGCGCGCTGCGCGTGACATGTCGATGCGACCTGATTTTGACGCAAGCCAGTTGGGCCTCAAAACGCTGTCTGTCTGCGTTTTTCAGGGCCTGATATTTGTCAATGCAGATCCTGAGTGTGAGCCCTTCGCACCAGCACTTGAGGCACTGGAGACAACCCTGGGGGCCTATGACCTGGAGAACGCGCAGATCGCACATCAGCAGACCTATACGGTTGAGGCCAACTGGAAGCTCTGCCTGGAAAACTATCTAGAGTGCTATCACTGCGCCACATCACACAGAGACTATGCGCGCATGCACACGCTCAAGGACCTACCCGCGGCGTCAAAGCCCGTTGTGGATGCCATGCTCGCTCGCTGTGAGTCCGTTACCGGCGTTGCGGGTATTGGTAAGGAGCATTACCAGGTTTACAACGATGCCAGTGCTTTCGGTGCGTGTGTGTCCCATCAACGTTATGGACTCTATGAGGGGTATGTGACAGGCAGTGAAGATGGTCAGCCGGTCGCGCCATTGATGGGTCACATGCGGGGCTATGATGGCGGCGCGGGTGACTTTCAGATGGGTCCTGTCTCGTTCATGCTGAACTACCCGGATCATTGTGTGCTCTATCGATTTCTGCCGCTGGCTCTTGATCGTACCGCCATGCAGGTGGTGTGGTTTGTAGCAGGCGACGCTCGCGAGGGTACAGACTACTCGCGTGACAAGTTGATCTGGCTTTGGCATAACACCACGGGCGAAGATGAGTACATCATTTCGCGCAATAGTGCCGGGGTGCACTCGTTATTGTTTGAGCCGGGGCCATTGCAGCCAGAGTTTGAATCGATGCTGATGGCTTTTCATGACTGGTATCTGGCTAATCTCACAGGAAACCCCACGGAATGAAACTGATATCCACTGGCCTGATACTGGCAGCGGCGTTGCTGACGTTACCGTTCTACAGTGTGAGCGCGGCCAGTCCGTCCACTGCACTTGACCCGCAGGAACAGGCTATCGCCGCAGCCGTAGTTGCCAGAGAGCCTCAGGCATTGGCTCTGCTGGAGCAAGCGGTCAATATCAACAGTGGCACCAAAAATCTGGAGGGCGTTCAAGCCGTAGGTCGTGTCTTTGACTCGGCGTTTACAGAGTTGGGTTTTGCAACACGGTGGATAGAGGGTGCCGGCTTCGACCGCGCCGGGCACCTTGTGGCCAGCTACGGCAATGCCGGCCCGCGCCTGCTGCTGATAGGGCATCTCGACACGGTGTTCGCCGCAGACAGCGCGTTCCAGGCCTGGGAGCGTATCGATGAACACCATGTGCGCGGCCCCGGCATCACCGATATGAAAGGCGGCAATGTGGTGATGATACTCGCACTGACCGCATTGAAAGACGCAGGTCTGCTCGACACCGTGCAGGTTCGCGTTGTGCTGACCGGTGATGAAGAGAGTCGTGGTAGGCCGATGGATATTGCCAATCGTGCGCTGATAGACGCGGCGGTCTGGGCGGACTATGCGATTGGCTTCGAAGATGGCGATGGTGACCCTGCCACAGCAGTGGTGTCACGCCGCAGTGCGGGCAATTGGACGCTTGAGGTGGTCGGTAAACCCGCGCATTCATCGCAGATTTTTCGCAATGACATCGGCTACGGCGCCATATTCGAAACTGCTCGTATCCTGAATACCTGGCGTGCGTCTCTGGCAACGGTACCTAATCTGACGTTCAACCCCGGTAGAATCATTGGCGGTACACAAATCAGTGTTGATGCGTCGGGTGATCGCGGTACGGCGTTTGGGAAAAATAACGTCATTCCAGAGACAGCATTGGTGAGCGGCGGTATTCGGGCAGATTCACCGCTGCAGCTGGACAGGGCAATACAGCAGATGACAAAAATCGCTAGCCAGAGCCTTCCTTACACGAAAGCGAACCTTACGTTTACCCCCGGTTATCCGCCGATGGCGCGCACACAGGGCAACCTGGATTTACTGGCGCGTTACACTGCGATCAGTCAAGCGCTGGGGTATGGCGAGGTATTACCTGTGGATCCGCGTCGAGCGGGTGCGGCGGATATTTCCTTTGCGGCAGAGCATGTGCGCGGTGCGATCGACGGTCTGGGTTTGATGGGAGCGGGTGGTCACACGATCGAAGAGACGGCAGATATCAGAACGCTCAAGCAACAGGCGCAGCGAGCGGCGTTGCTGTTTTATCGATTGGGCCAAGATGCCGTTCAGTAACCGCGCACCTCTATGCGTGGATGAAAATAACCCTCGGCAACATCCGTAGTCTATGCTGTTAACTGCTTGTTTGAGGCTTGGCGCAGATCCTGAAAAGCTGACACAATCACATCCCGGTTTGATGTTCCTGTTGGGATTAATCAAAGGAATAGAGTTATGAGTGACACGCAGCAATGCACTACGCTGGAAGTAGGTAAAGAGAATTGGTCCGACAGCCGAATTGTGCATGAACCGGTGCCATCTGATCTTGCGGCAGATGAAGTGCTTCTTCGCGTTAATCGCTTCGCACTCACGGCCAACAATATTTCCTATTGCTTGAGTGGAGAAACGCTGGGCTACTGGGGGTTTTTCCCCGCCGCAGAGGGTTGGGGTCGTATCCCCGTCATGGGTTATGCCGATGTCGTTTCGTCGCAGCATGCCGATATTGCGGTCGGTGAGCGGGTCTGGGGATGGTTTCCTATGTCCACGCACCTGAAGATCAAAGCAGGCAAAGTCCATCCAAATCAGTTTGCTGATGTGTCGTCTCACCGAGCTGAATACTCGCCTATTTATGCGCAATTTTCTCGAACCAGCGCTAATCCCATCTATGACGTCGAGCGTGAGGATCAGGATAGCCTTCTGCGCGGACTTTTCTTGACATCATGGCTCTGTGAAGACTTTGTGCACGACAACGAACACTTTGGCGGCGATCACTATGTGATTACCAGTGCGTCTAGCAAGACGAGTATCGCGCTCGCGTTTGCTGTGAGCCAGCGGGGTTCGGCGCAGGCGGTTGGTTTAACCTCAAAAGGTAACGTGGCTTTCTGTGAGGCGCTTGGATGCTATGACCGTGTGCTGTCCTACGATGATATCGATCAGCTCGATGCGAGCCGCGGCGCCGTACTGGTAGATATGGCAGGGAATGCGGATGTCGTTGCGCGCGTGCATAACCACTACGGCGACAACCTGCGTTTTTCCAGCAAAATAGGGGCCACCCATCATGAAGATCTGGGTTCCACCGACAACTTGCCTGGCGCCGTACCTGAATTTTTCTTTGCCCCTGCGCAGGCGCAGAAACGCACCGGGGACTGGGGCCCCGGAGAGATCGAGAAACGCATGGGCGCGAGCTTTGTAGCATTTCGCGAGTTCTGTGACAGTTGGCTTGCTGTTCAGCGTTATTTTGGAGAAGATGCCGCAACCAGCACGTATCAGCGCGTTTTGCACGGACAGGTTGCTCCCTCAGAAGGCTGCATAGTCTCTCTGTGGCCTCACGAGCCAGAGTAACGAGTCGAGACTGCTTCAGGCACACAATATTAGACTAACGGAGCATCG
>CALINF010000053.1 GCA_938045215.1 uncultured Halieaceae bacterium
AGCCCGTGAAGACATCATCGAGGCGTTCACTAATACCAACACCATTGTAAGTCTGGCCTGCGGAACGCTGGGACCTGCACTTGCTTCATCACTGTTAAGCAGTGGTGAAATGCTGAGCCTGACTCGAGACTATGTCACACCTTTCTATCGCGAGCGCTCGCAACAAGCGCTTCAGTGGTTTCGTGAGGCTCTGGGCGATTTGCCGTTCCATATTCATAAACCCGAAGGGGCAATCTTCCTGTGGCTATGGTTCGACAACCTGCCCATCTCCAGCCAGGAACTCTACGTACGCCTGAAACAGCGCGGCGTACTGGTAGTACCCGGCCATAACTTCTTCGTTGGCCTGAACGATGACTGGCCACACAAGCACGAGTGCTTGCGCGTTTCCTACGCGCAGGATGCAGAGTCGGTAAGGCGCGGCATCGCACTGATTGCCAGTGAAGTGCTTAGCGCATACGCGGACCAATCTGAACAGGCTGGTTGACGACACTCGGTAAGCAGCGGCAGATTTTGCTATTCTGGTATCTGTCGCATACACAAGGCAGTATACACATGGCACGGTTTCTCATAATACTCATCGCAATTCCACTGATTCTGGTATTGATGGTCGCCCTGCTGTTACCTCTATTACTGGACACCGAAAAACTCGTCACCGTCGCCGCCACCCAGCTCGAGAAGCAGACCGGTGCCACTCTGGTTGTGAACGGTGAAGCGAAGTTGTCGCTATTTCCCACGCTGGGTTTTCAGCTTAGCGACGCCATACTGACCGCGCCGGGAGAGCAAGCAGCTGAACTTCAAGTGGGAACCCTGGAAATCGGGGTGGAGTTGGTGCCGCTGGTATCGGGCAAAGTAGAGATCCAGACGATCGGTGCGGAGTCTGTGACCATCACCATGATCGCCCCGCCCGAGCAACCGACCATCGAAACCAGTAACCTGACCGATGCCCAACTGGATGTTTTCTACGCCAAACGCAAAGAGGCTATTGCTAAAGCGGCTGACGAGGCCGGTTCAGGTGCCGCCCTGGCTCTTCCACTGGCGCTAAACGTGCAACGCCTGTGGCTGCGAGATGTCACCGTGCGGACTATTGGCGAAGGCGATGACAAGGATAGCGTGGTTCAGCTTGTCGAGCTGGAAGCGACAGGACTCAATCTGGACGCTCAACCCATCCCGCTGCAAGCGATCGTTTTACTACCAGAAGAAGCGATCACCATAGCGCTCGCTGGCAGCGTTAGCATCAATCAGTCAGAAGGCATCGCAGAATTGGAGTCGCTTAGCGTGACGATCAGCGGTGCGCTGGCGGCCCCCCTTACACTGACCGCCAGTGGCCAGGTCAATATCGCCAATCAGATCGCCGATCTGCAGTTAGCGATGGAGACCGGAACCACCAGAGGCGATGGCAAACTGCGCTATGCCAGCTTCGAGAGCCCCCAGATCGACGCTGTAATGGCACTCAACCAGTTTAACCCTGCGCTGCTGGCACTGGCAGGACCTGAGGCCGCAGAAAATGTCGATGCCCCGGACGAAACCTCTGGTAGTACTGGCGATGAACCTCTGCCATTGGACGCGCTGCGCCTTATCGACACACGCGCGCAGCTGACAGTAGAGAGTGTGATTATCGATGTGCACACAATCACCGATGTAAAGGTTGAAGTGCGCGCGGTGGAAGGCGTGGTCACTCTGAGCCAACTTAGCGGCACAGTACATGAAGGCCGATTGGCGATGGATGCCACTCTCAACGGCCGTCTGTCGACGGCAACAGTCGACATGCGTGGCGCACTCACGGGGCTGAATATCGCCAGCGCATTGGCCGCAATGGAGGCTGAACCCATTGCGAGCGGCCTGGCAAATCTCGATTTTACCCTTACCGGAAGAGGGGCAACGCAGAACGAACTCATTACCAATCTGGCAGGCCCGATCATACTCACAACCGAAGCCGTTGAACTGCAAGGTATCGGTGTAGAAAAGATGCTGTGTCAGGCTGTAGCGCTGGTGAATCAGGAGTCGTTGTCGGCGGCACTACCCGAAAACAGCGCGTTCAGGGCACTCCGGGCCGACCTGGCATTGAAAGAGGGCAAGATACGCCTGGACCCATTAACCGCAGAGCTTGAAGGGGTGTCTCTCAAGGGAGAGGGCAATGTGGACCTTCTGAACCAGAATCTGAACGCGGTGTTTTCTGCACGGCTGTCGCCGGATTTAGCCGAACTGGATCCCGCCTGTCGCGTGAACGAACGCTATACCGACATCGATTGGCCTGTAAGTTGTGAAGGCAACATCAGCGGTGACCCCGCCAAATGGTGCGGCGTGGACACGGCGGCGATCATAGAGGACATGGCTACGAAGGAGGTGAAGCGCACCGTGGAGAAAGAAGCGAGCAAATTGCTCGACAAATTATTTGATCGCTGAGAACTTGATTTTTACCAACGCGCCTGCGGTTCTAGTTAAGACCTAGTCCGCAGTCGTCATTTGCAATATCCATCAGCGCTGCAAGATTTCCACCAGAGCGCAGATTTGCAAACTCTGTTTGACCCGCCTGATAGTCTTCCAGGGTGATAGCGCCTTCGGGCACATCCGCACGGTTTATCTCGTTCCATGAGAGCCAAAGGTTTGTGCGCGATAAATCCTGAACACGCTGCTCCGCCAACCCGGACACGACAAATCCTTTGCAGTAACCGTACCTGACATCTGCGGCATCCTGCCACGGCCAGTCAAAAGCCTGTGCCGGTAACGCCACCACAGCCATCATCGCAAGCACTCGTTTCATCGTATATCTCCCAATCTGCATGGCCACTACAGTAGTCGTCCGCAAGGGTTTTGCCAAGCCCCCCAAGCCTGGTTAACGTATTTCTGCCAACTTCAGTTGTGCAGTCTACACTGACAACATGCGTTCTCGTTTCTTCCTCCTGTTTTCCCTCGCCCTGGGTCTGGCAATCTGGCTGTCACCCGTGCCTGAGGGGCTGACGCCGGAAGCCTGGCAGTTGTTTGCTATTTTTGCCGCGGCCATCGCCGCGGTAGTGAGCGGCGGTGCCACTATCCTGTTGGCAGCGATTCTCGCACTGGTCGCTGCTGTGCTCACCAACACGCTGGAACCCAGTGCAGCGTATAGTGGGTTTAGCGAGGGTTTCATACTGCTGATTGTCGTGGCCTTTTTAGTGGGACGCGGCGTAGTGAATTCCGGCTTGGGTGCCCGCATCGGCTTCCTGCTGGTGCGCAGTTTTGGCAAGTCATCATTGGGCCTTGCCTACAGTATGGTCGCGACGGATGCGCTAATCGCGCCCGCGTTTCCGAGTAACACAGCCCGCTCGGGCGTATTGTTCCCTATCGTTTACTCACTGGCTGAGAACAGCGGCTCCCATCCCTGGGAAGACTCACGACACGACATGGGAGCCTACCTGATGCTCTGCAGCATGGCCGGACTGGGGCTTTCATCCGCGCTGTGGCTGACAGCCATGGCGGCCAATCCTGTGGGCGTGGCCATGGTCGCCCGCCAGGGTTTTGAAATCACGTTTGCCAGCTGGCTGATGGCGTCCAGCGTACCCACTTTGTGCGCCATGGCGCTGGTCCCATGGTTCCTCTACAAAGTTTTCCCACCGGGTATAACAAAGACTCCACACGCGCCTGCCGCTGCCGCTGCCAAGTTGAAGGAGCTCGGCGCCATGTCGTCACCCGAGTGGATCACACTGGGCACGTTTGTCGGCATGGTAGGCGGCTGGGCGCTGGCTGGCGTGCTGGGACTGGACGCACCGGCTATCGCATTCTTCGGGTTGGCTGTACTGATGATTTCCGGCATCTTTACAATGGACGACATCAAAAATAGTGGGGACGCGCTGGAGACGTTGATCTGGTTCGCTATTCTCTACACGCTCAGTACGGAGTTGGACAGACTGGGCTTCATGCAATACGTGGGTGATTTGTTGGGCAGCTCGGTCGACGGCTTGAGCTGGCCCGTAACCTACGTTGCCCTCACGTCGCTCTATGTGCTCATACACTATCTCTTCGTGAGCCAAACCGCTCACCTGCTTGCGCTGTTTGGTGTATTCATCGGACTGTCACAGCCGGAGGTACCATTGCCCGTTATGGCCATGATGCTACTACTGGCCACCAACTTCTTTTCGGTAATCACGCCGCAGGCATCGAGCTGCAACGTGATCTTCGTTGGCAGTGGGTATGTGACCGGAGGCGAGGTCTATCGATACGGAGGTCTCACCACATTGCTGTGCCTGGCTATCTATCTGGTGATCGGCACGCCCTGGATTCTCTGGGTATTCAGCGGCTAGTACATCACGCTCAGTTCAGAACCCGGTAACCACGCCCGCGCAGACAATTTTTTACCACCTGCACTTCTTCGCGCTCACCTTGTGCGACGCCTTTGGCACCGCCGGTCACCGCGCCCGCGCCTGCACCGCGCTGTGCATCACCACTGTTGCCCACCGCAGCACCTATCAAACCGCCCACGACGGCACCGGAGGTTGCACCTCGCACCGCTTTCTCACCTGTTTTTACTTCCTGTGAGTACGTCTGACACTCGGCAAGGTCCGCCTGATACTTGCTCATATTGACGCCGGATTTATCGATGATGATCTCGTCTGTAGTGGTACAGGCTACCAGCAGCATCGCTGTCGCGACGGCCAGTGGAAACGTGATTTTCATAGCTGGGGTAACCTCGGAAGCAAAGTACCCCGACACGCTGGCATGTCGGGGTGGTAGAGAGAAAGCATTCTGGCTTCAGTCGTGATCAACTTTCATCCTGTGAGCCAGAGCCTCTGTGCTGGCCTTTCTGGCCCTTCCCTTGTTTACCGTGACGCCCACCCTCGCGAGGATTCTGCTCTCGCCACTGTTTCATTTGCTCACGCTGCTCGTCGGAGAACACCGCTTTCATATCCTCGCGGCTACCGCCGTTGCTACGGATCTCACGCATCTGGGCAAACTGGTCATCAGTTACACCAAACTGCTCCTGCATGTGTTGCCGGTGCTGCGCTCGGCGATCTTCCTTACTCTCAGATTCTGCAATACTAGCCTGCGACAGTAAAATACTGCCAGCGGCCAGTGCCATGAGCATTCCAGCTCGTGCTGCTATCGTTGTTGCTTGATGTTTGCTACGCATTGGTGGCTCTCCTGCCTGTGTTGATGTCAGGGTCTATTTGACCAGAGCGTTGCGTAAACGTGGGCAGCACTGAGGTAAAGAAATGTAAATCACTGTAGCGCTGCCGCTTCTCTTTGCTTCTGGGCTTCCACCAGTTCCCGCACATCAGCCAGCAGCGCCTTGGCATCAAACACGATGCCATCTTTTATTGTGTAGCGAATTCCCCCGGTGACCTCCATCGCCCCGGTTTCGCGGTTCAACTTGCGATGGCCCGTGCCATAGAGCACCTTGAAATTGGCAAGCGGATTCTCGTCGACAATCACCAGGTCGGCCTTTTTGCCCATCTCTACGGTACCGATATCATCGTCCATGCCCAGCAGCTCCGCTCCGCTCAGCGTCGCAGACTGCAACACTTCCAAAGGATGGAAGCCAGCCTCCTGCAGCAGCTCGAGCTCCCTGATGTAGGCAAATCCGTACAATTTATAAATGAATCCGGCATCGGAGCCAGCCGTCACTCGACCACCGGCATTCTTGTAGTCATTCACAAACTGCATCCAGCGCCGGAAGTTGCGCTTCCAGGCAATCTCATCTGCTGTTGTCCAGTCGAAAAAGAAAGACCCATGAATCGCGGGATCTGGCTCAAACGCGCGCATGATGTAAGGCATTGTGTACTGTGCGTGCCAATCTGCATTGCGGGCGCGCATAACGTCGCGGCTAGCTTCGTAGATGGTGAACGTTGGATCGAGTGTGAAGTCCAGCGACAACAATTCTTCGATGGTTGCGTTCCAGGTGGGTGAACCGCGCTCTGCGGCCTGCAACCAGAGTCGTCCAGCCTGACCAAATCGATCCTGTTCATCGCTGTAATTGTAGTCGTAGGGATAATCCTGAATGCGGCGATCTTCAAACATTGCCTCGGGCAACCCGTACCAATGCTCCATACTGTCGAGACCCAACCGCGCACTATCCAACACATTCATGCGCACTACAGACAACTGCGCGTGATGATAGGCCGTGCGCATATCCAGCTTCTTCGCTTCTTCCATGGCCGCCTCGATCAGCTCCGGCGACGCACCCAGGAACTTGAGCCCATCAGCACCTTTCTTGTTCACCGCGCGCACCCAATCCCTGGCATCGTTGGCAGAACTGAGCTGACTCGGAAAGCGTGCGTGCACCACCATGCGCGGCGCGGATATTTTTCCTGCCTCACTGAGCGACTTGTGCTCAAGCGTCCAGTTGAGTCCCATCATTGCGCCAACATCGCGCACTGTCGTAATGCCATGAGCCAACCACAATTTCGATACGTACTCGGGATCCGTCAACGAACCAGCCGCCGCATGAGTTGGAGTGCCCAGATGAACGTGCGCATCGATAAAGCCAGGCAAAATGTACTTTCCTGTGGCGTCAATCACCCGTGTAGCTTCATCGGGCACTTGAGCTTGAGCGTGCAGGCCGTCGGTACCCGCCCCACGTATATCGACTATCCGGTCGTTACGGATTTCGATCGTCACAGGGCCTCGTGGCGGCGCACCGGCACCATCAACAAGAAAGCCGTTTTGGATGATGAGCGTTTCGAAAGGCCCCTGTGCTTCATCGCCACGTGGGGGAGCAATTTTTGCCGGCGCGACACCAGTGGCGAGTACCATCGTGATGGTTTCTTCACCCGGTTCGACGGCCCACGACGCGTTGGCACAAATCACCAGCAAACACAGTGCAGCAGCTTGTAGCAGGTATCTACTGGTATTGCGCGCCGCATCATCGGCCCACTTGAGTTCTTGCTGCATGCGATAATCCCTTCATATTTCTTCAATCTGGTGAGTGATTACTATAGCAAACCGCAGCACAACTAACGGTGCTAAACTCGACACTGGCAGGCTTATGACTTCGTGCCATGCTGTGTTACCAATCTAGATTGAACAAACACCGACTACACTAATAGAGACACACCCTAGCGGAAGGAATCAGACCATGCGTTTATCTTATGCTGTTGCCACACTTTGCCTGATGCTTGGCAGCACTTTGCTGCCACATCTGGCTGCAGCCCAACCCT
>CALINF010000054.1 GCA_938045215.1 uncultured Halieaceae bacterium
TGCACTATAGCGATGGCCAGAAGTTTGAGCTGACCGCCGAATATCTACGCGTGTATTCACCCTCTGCTGAGGTACGTGGCCATGGCAGCGGACAGGAGGTACTGCAGACAAAGAAGGCGAACGTCGGCATCAAGGCTATCAACCCCGTTGGACACTACGCCATACAATTGGTCTTCGACGACGGACACGATACCGGGCTGTACTCCTGGGACTACCTGTTAGAGCTGGCCGTCAATCACTCCCAGCGGTGGGAAGATTACCTGCAACGCATTGAGCACGCGGGTGCCACGCGCGACCCGGAAGAGCAGGTGATTCAGTTCGATCCATGAACAATGCCTGACCACAGAGCCCCGGCGCGCTACAATAACGGGCTGTACCCGCCGCGGAGGCTCCATGAGCGACAAAGACACAACGCATTTTGGCTATCAGCAAGTCGACAAGAATGAAAAAGCAGACCTTGTAGCTGGCGTTTTCCATTCCGTGGCGGCTCGCTACGACCTGATGAATGATTTGATGTCCGTTGGGATTCACCGCATCTGGAAGCGCTTCACTATCGAATTGAGCGGTGTGCGCCAAGGAGACAGCGTGCTGGATATCGCTGGAGGTACGGGCGATCTGGCAGCAAAGTTCGCGCGTGTTGTTGGCAAGGAAGGCCGGGTGGTACTTGCGGATATCAACGAGTCGATGCTGCAGGTAGGTCGTGACAAGCTGCTCGATACCGGCCAGCTAGGGAATATTGAGTTTGTGCAGGCGGATGCGCAATATCTTCCGTTTCCGGACAACAGCTTTGATTGCATCACTATCGCCTTCGGCCTGCGCAATGTAACCGACAAGGATAAAGCGCTGCGGTCAATGCTGCGCGTGCTCAAGCCCGGTGGTCGATTGCTGGTGCTCGAGTTCTCCAAACCGCAGAATGAGTTGCTCAGCCGCGCCTATGACGCCTACTCGTTTCGGATGTTGCCGTTCATGGGCAAGTTGGTTGCCAACGACAGTGAGAGCTACAAGTACCTGGCTGAATCTATTCGAATGCATCCCGACCAGGACACCTTGCTTGAAATGCTGGAGGACGCCGGTTTCACCGATTGTAACTTCCACGATCTGACTGGCGGCATTGTTGCCCTGCACCGGGGCGTCAAGCCCTGACATGAGCCAGTTAATCAGCCCGACGCTGCATACTGCCGCACTGGCCGCGCTGGAAGGCGCTGCCAATCGGGCTCTACAATTGGCAACCGAGGCCAGATCAGAACTGAAGGAACTTGATGGTTGCGTGTTCGCGCTCGAATGCACCAGCCCGGAATTCGAAGTATTCGTACAGCCACTACAAGGCGAACTCCGGTTAATGGGCGTTTACGACGGCACAGTGACAACCCGGGTTCGGGGCACCGCATCAGATTTCACCTCACTGGCGACCGCTGCAGATCCTGCTTCTTCACTTATAAATGGCGCTTTGGAACTTGAAGGTGAAAGTGCACCCCTGATCGAACTACAGCACATCATCGGCAGACTGGATCTCGACTGGGAAGCGCCTCTGGTAAACACTCTGGGTGATGTTGCAGGACACCAGCTGGCCCAACTACTGCGAGCCGGCTTTAGCTGGGGACAGCAGGCAGGCACTAATCTTGGCAGGCAACTTGAAGAGTTTATCCATGAGGAAGCCAGATTGAGCCCGCCGAAGCTGGAACTGGAAGACTTCTATACCGATGTGCAGGATCTGGCGTTGCGAGTTGATCGCCTCGAATCTCGCACGGCTCGTTTAAAGAAACGCCTTCAAGACAAGGACGACTGATGTCAAGGCTGACCCGTTTGGGAACAATCCTGCGCACCATTGGTCGTTATCGTCTCGATGAGTTTATCGATGCCGATGCACTGCGCCCGGGCCCTCATTGGGCGCTGCGTCTTTCACCCTGGCGGCTATGGCCGGTACCCACGCTGAGCCGCGGGGAACGCTTGCGCCTGACACTGGAGGAATTGGGACCCGTATTTATCAAGTTCGGTCAGTTGTTGTCTACCCGTCGAGACCTGCTGCCCGAAGATATCGCGGACGAGTTGGCCAGGTTGCAAGATGATGTGCCGCCATTCTCCGAGGACATCTCCGTGGAGCTTATTGAGCAGGGTCTCGGTAAGCCCATTGAGCAGCTCTTCGCACACTTTGAAAGGACCCCGATGGCCTCAGCATCGGTTGCACAGGTTCATGCGGCCACATTACATGAAGGTCAAGAAGTGGTCGTAAAAGTGGTGCGCCCGGATATAGAGCCCATCATTCGCCAGGACATAGCCCTCCTATATGTATTAGCACGGCTGGTGGAGAAATTTTTGCCTGACGGCAAACGACTTCGGCCTGTTGAAGTTGTTGCCGATTACGAAATCACCATTTTGGATGAACTGGACCTGGGCCGCGAAGCAGCGAATGCTTCACAGCTGCGCAGAAACTTTGAGGGCAGCAAGCTCGTGTACGTACCCCAGGTCTACTGGGACTATACCTGCCGCAGCGTTTTCACCATGGAGCGAATCTCCGGCGTCCCCGTGACAGACCTCGATACGCTGCGCAGTAGCGGTACAGACCTAAAGCTACTGGCTGAGCGCGGTGTGGAGATATTCTTTACCCAGGTATTCAGGGACAGTTTCTTTCACGCCGATATGCACCCGGGTAACATCTTCGTGGACATCACCGACCCTGCAGATCCCGGCTATATCGCTATTGACTGCGCGATCGTAGGCAGCTTGAGTGATGCAGATCAGTACTATCTAGCCCGCAATCTGCTGGGTGTCTTTCGCCGCGACTACCGGGAAGTAGCCCAGCTCCATGTGGAGTGTGGCTGGGTGCCGCCTGATACGCGGGTCCAGGACTTCGAATCAGCCATGCGGGCCGTATGCGAACCTGTATTTGAGCGACCCCTGGCAGAAATTTCTTTTGGCCATTTGCTGATCTACCTGTTTCGCACCGCAAGACGGTTCAATATGGAAGTTCAGCCCTCCATGGTTCTGCTGCAAAAAACCCTGTTGAACATTGAGGGGCTGGGGCGTCAGCTATACCCACAATTGAATCTGTGGGATACCGCACAGCCCTTCCTTGAAAACTGGGTTGCGGAGCGCTACTCGCCCCAAAGTATACTGAAGCGGCTGCAGCGTCACGCGCCCTCGTGGTTGGAGCAGCTGCCACAGGTACCCGACGCTGTTCTGGACAGCCTGCAAAACTCCCGCGAACGAGAGTTACAGTTTCAAGCACAGCAACAAAAACAGGAAGAGCAGCGCAAACAGCGCCTACTTGTTGATAGGCGGCGCAAGCGCTCAGTACTCGCCGCTGTCGCCTGTATTTTTGCCGCACTAATGGCCCTGCCCAATGGCACAGCTCTGGTTGCCCAGATACCTCCGATCAGCTGGGTTTTGGGTGGTGTTGCCGTTGTACTGCTGTGGCCACGCACCTCCGGAGACTGATTCCGGCGAGTCCCTACGTATGACATAATGCGCCTCCTTCTGTGGAGGCAGCATGAAAGACGCAAGCGATGCGATTAGTAACACGCTAGAGCAGGTACACTGGAACGAGCAAGGTCTGGTACCGGCAATAGCGCAGGACTACCATTCAGGTGAAGTCCTGATGCTCGCATGGATGAATCGGCAAGCGCTAGCGCTAACACTGCAAGAGCAGCGCGCTGTTTACTGGTCCCGTTCACGCAGCGCATTGTGGCGAAAAGGCGAGTCATCGGGTCATATTCAGCGCTTGAAGGAGGTGCGCATTGATTGCGATGCCGACACCGTACTTGTAAAAGTTGAACAAGTGGGTGGTATCGCTTGTCACACCGGTAGGCGCAGCTGTTTTTATTTCAGGCACAATAATGATGGTGGCTGGGAAATCACCGATGAGGTCATCAAAACACCTGACGCGATTTATGGGAAACTCGAATGAGCGATATCCTGTCACAGTTGACTGCTACTCTAGAGCAGCGCAAAAATGCAGACGCAGAGATGTCCTATGTGGCACAGCTGCACAAGCAGGGCCTGAACAAGATTCTGGAAAAGATTGGCGAGGAGTCTACAGAGGTAGTGCTGGCCGCCAAGGACGCAGCTTTGAGCGGCGATACAGACGAATTTGTAGCTGAAGTGGCCGATCTGTGGTTCCACTGCATGGTTGCACTATCGCACTTGAACAGTGATGCGAGCGATGTTCTCGCGGTACTTGAACAACGTTTCAACCTGTCGGGACTCGACGAAAAAGCGTCTCGTAATAGTTAACACGCAAGAGGATAAGACAATGGGCATAGGCGGCATCAGTATCTGGCAACTTCTCATCATTCTGGCTATCGTCATTATGCTGTTTGGCACCAAGCGTTTACGCACGCTGGGTACCGACCTGGGCAGCGCGGTAAAGGGTTTTCGCAAGAGTATGTCTGACGATGGCACTGACGACGCGAAAGATGACGTCAAAGCACCTGACTCGAACGACGAAACTGCGAAGGATAAATAACCCACACGCATGTTCGATATCGGTTTCGCAGAGCTCCTGATTATCGGCGTTGTTGGTCTGCTGGTGATAGGTCCCGA
>CALINF010000055.1 GCA_938045215.1 uncultured Halieaceae bacterium
ATATCCCAGCAATGTCGATGAGATACGGTCACGTTCGGTATCAGTCGACAAGCCTACAGCTGTCAAAATCTCTAGCAGATCGATAATCGCAGAGTAATAATGCAACTCCGTCGATTGCATTGAGTGGAGATACGCTTTCGCGCGCACTCGATCAACACCGGTAAGCTCTGCCAGCTCTATGTACTGCTGCTCAATGCGCTGGTCTAACTCACTCAGTCGCGTGAACATAACGTCGCTAACCCGTGGCAGTTCACCGCGGAGGCTATCGGCTAACTTCACACGCTGCTCATCATCTTCAGGGAGTGTGGAGACGAGCTTCGCGAGCAAGGTCACCTCCTCCAATAGCTGAAAACTACGCTCGTCGCGACGATAAATCAGCGCTGGCTTGGCATTGCTATTGGCCTGTTCCAACTGCTGCGAAACATCACGAAGGCGCTCTGCGCGGCGATCTATCGATAGCGTAAGCGCATCGATCCTCTGCCAAATTTCGCCATCTTGCGCCAGGACGGTGAACGGCAAGGCTAACAACAGCGCAATACTTAAACCCAGGCGGTAGATTCTGTTCAATTGAGGCTCCTTTTGGGGCTACCAGCGCGCACGATAACCGCGCGTATCCACATGTACAAAGCCACCGTGATGGCTGGCGCGATAATACCGTCCTATACCACCGGTTAGCAGTGCATTCTCCGACTTGCGCGAGAAAGTCTCGATTAGCGAGAACAACCAATCCACATCGGCACGGTTGCGCTGACCATCTCGATTCAAGTCGTCCATCAGACCATCACCATCGACATCAACAAAGAAGTCAAAAGCGTCGCCATAAACATGACGACTCGTTGGCACATTGCCTATCCTCTTATTGTAGTACGGTGTTCTGTACCCGCTGATCACGCCTAAAGTGTCTATCGCGAAGCCGCTGGCTTGCACTTCAGCCACCAGCCGCTCCAACAGCACAAGCAGCGAAGGCTGAAGCACCACATACTTGGGATATCCCGACACCTGCTTACAAACAAATTGCTTCAGCGTGAAATGGGGTGACAGTCGTGTGTCGATGTTCTGCGCGGTCACTTCATACAAAAATTCAGGCTTGGCATAGCGTCTTGGATAGCGGGGATTGGGTTGCGGCGCCGCACCTATTCGATATCCATTAAGAAAACCGTCACTCAAGATGTCTGCCGGGTGACCTACAAACAGGTTGATACGTTTACGCTCATTGCTGCGCGCATGATTCAGTTGCAAAGTGTAAAGGCCCGACTGCTCCGGAGCATCCAGCACCCAGGCGGTGCCATCGCGAGCCCCATGCGCCTTGCCATCGAGATACAGTTGTATCTGATCAATCTCAGATCCCAGCAGTTCGAGTCGGACGGACTCTCCCGGCCCCTTGAATAGACTGAATAATGAGTAAGGCACGGCGTGCCCCTCTACTGACAGCGCAATGCTGGTTCCCCAGCTGCCTGTCGCGCACAGCATCAGCCAAAGCCCTGGTATCAGTCGAAAGGCAAGATTGTGCAAGAGCACGCTTGCTTAGCCCGCGTCTAGCGCTGCCAGCGCTGCTGCATCCAGCTGGTAAACATCAGGATGGAACTGGATACGGCTACTGACCGTTGGGCTGACGGTCCAGTACATCAACATGACATTAATCTGACGCTGTATTCGCACGACCTGCTGGGGCTCACCACCGTCGACCAGCTGCTGAATGCGATCACCCGACCACTGGGCGGGGTCATCAAGCAGAGCTTCAGCAAAGTCCAGAGGGTTTTTAACCCGAATACAACCGGCGCTGAAGGCACGCTGTGTCCTCGAAAATAAGGCTTTGGACGGTGTATCGTGGAGATAGACCGCGTGCCGATTGGGGAACATGAACTTTACCTGCCCCATTGCATTGTCAGGTCCCGGCAACTGGACAACCCGAAAGGGAAACGAGCGTGAAGAGTAGTTGGACCAGTTGACCGAGAGCGGATCGACAACCGCGCCATTGGAGTCATAGAGTCGATAACCCTTATCAACGACGTACTGGGGGTTGGCCGCGAATTTACCAAACAGGCTACGTTGCACAATACTACGAGGGACATTCCAGGTGGGGTTGAATTCGAGATAGCGCAGCTGCGCCTGAAAGATTGGCGTGCGGGTATCGATAGTGCCGACCATAACAGGGGTTTCCCAGCGCAGTTGACCATCGCGCAAGTAGTAAAGCTCATAGCCCGCTATATTGACCACAATCACCTCCTGCCCTACTTCCTGCCTGATCCAGCGATAGCGGTCCATATTGACCCTCAGGCGATCCACACGCGCCTGAAATGTCATATTCAACACCTCATAGCTCTGCTTACCCACCACGCCATCGCTGTCGATGCCATTGTCTTTCTGAAACAGTCGAGTAGCCGCCTCCAGCTGGTCGTCGAAGTACTCGGTTTCAGGAGAGTTGGGCAGCAAATAGGACAGCTGCTTCAGTCGTGAGCGCAACACGCGCACATTCGGATGGTTCTGGCCAGGTTTTAGTACCACTGCGTCGGGCACCAGGAAATACTGCTCTGAATCAGCAAGGTCTCGATAATACGCCAGCGCATCACGCATCTGGCGATAAAAAGGCGTATCGGGCTTCAGTCCGTCCACCAGCTGCGGCAGAGTTTTCGCTCGTACAGCGGTAATGAGGTTCGTTGAGACCTGATTTGGGTCAAACTCGCGCCGATTGTAGTTCCAGGTACTGTCCAGCGTTCGAGGATCTACTTTGCCCTCGAGCAAATGCCTGGCAAAGTGCAGCACGCCGTCTGTAAGCAGGATATCAAACTGAGCCCGCAGTAAATCCGGATTAGCCCAGGGTTCACCGTATTCCGCCTCCAATGCAAGTAGCTCGTTGTAGTGGTAGTCCGCCGGGTTAAGCCCTTCTTTCCTACTGCGCAGAAGTAGATTCAGCATTTGCGCTGCCAGTTCCTCATCCCAAAGAGGTTGGTGCGCCAGTTGCTGGTACACCAGATCGACGACTCTTGGCTCACGAATCTTGGCAACGGACACCGTTGCTGCTTCCGGGGAATGAATCAGAGCGTCAGTGATATTGAGTATTTCCCGGCTTACATCCGCTCGCACTGCAGCGTGCCCGACCAACAGCCCTACACACACCAACCAGGCCATCAGAACAAAGGCACCACGACCTGCCATGACGACGCTGAAAAACCTTCTATCTACCTGTTGCACTCACATCTCCAGTCGCAATATTTATTATCTACACAACCTGCAATCCCCGGCTCACAGCGGGATGCAAGGTAGCGATGTCTTGTGGGGCATACGCTATCATAATTCGCCGGGGGTCGGAGCATGGGTTACAATCAACGGCATAAAAAATTGTCCCGAGCGCTTTGGGAAATCACACGCAGGACTTCGATCACATGGGGGCAGTGCAACCAGCACAGGGTGAAGTGGCGGGCACGACGGCAACAGCCGCCGCTCCGCAGAATCCTCGGCTGCGCTACGCGATAAAAACCGCCCTGGCACTGGTGTTGGCCTATCTGCTGCCAATGGCGCTCGGCTGGCCCCAGCCACAGACAGCGGCGACGACGGTCATGTTGATCGCAGCGACGGGCATGGTCTCTGAGTCATTACAGAAAGGCATTTTGAGAGTAGTCGGTACGCTAGTGGGTGCCACTATCGGACTCACGCTTATCGCACTATTTCCGCAGGACAGGCTGTTGTATCTAGGCTGCGTTTCCGTGCTTGTCGCGCTATGCATGTATCTTTACAACGCCTATCAGGGCGACAGTACTGTTTTCATGCTAAGCGCAGTTGTAATCATGATGGTATTCAATGGCGGAGATGCCGAAGGCGCCTTCCTCTACGGCGTAGACCGGGCTTTCATGACAGTTTTTGGCGTTCTGGTCTACACCATCGTTGCCAGCACACTTTGGCCGGTGAAGGTTGACAA
>CALINF010000056.1 GCA_938045215.1 uncultured Halieaceae bacterium
GATGGGCACCGGGCAAGTTTTTCATGCCCTCCCGTCAGACAAGCTGCTCCCACTGTCTCAGCCGTGGAGGCCAGTGTGAGGGCCACCATCGCTGACACTTCATCCTCTTCAAGCCGATAGCAGGCTAGCAGAAGGTCCAGCGGAGCTCGCCCGGAAGCCGCCCTGCCCTGAACCAGATTGCGAAACAGTCGTGTCTCCTCGAAGGACTCACTTTCAGCATAATCCTGCGCTATTTCATCCTCAGTAATATCACACAGATACAAAGCAGCATCCTGTCCAGTCTCGGTGCGCATTACCAGTTCACGCAGAGATCGCCAATTGGCCTCCAACTCTCGAAAGCCCGGATCCAGCATTACCTGCCGGAGCAACTCATTGGTTGACTCTTCGAGTGTCTATAGTAGTTCAGCAAGCTTGGGGTTATCGCTCCTGACGATATGTGGCCTTACGATTGCACACAAAAGAGCGGATATCTGCTGCTCTTCCTGACTGGTTTCTGCAAGTACTGTATTGGTTGCGCCCAGCACATCATTCAAGCCATAGCCTTGGGAATCTGGAGCCGTCTCATCGAGGAGTCCATCTTGAGGAATCGAACGCTAGCATCGCCAACAGCCTATGCTAAGCTCACCTGAAACAGGAGAGCCCACCACAATGCTAACAGTACACCACCTGAACGACTCCCGCTCACAGCGCGTCCTCTGGCTACTGGAGGAGCTCGGAATCGACTATAAAATAGAGTTCTACCAACGCGATGCGGAGACCAATCTCGCCCCGCCTGCGCTCGAGGCAATTCACCCTCTGGGTAAGTCTCCCGTACTAACGGATGGGGACAACACAATTATCGAGTCGGGCGCTATTATTGATTACATACTCAGGCACTATGGCAATGGCAGGTTCATGCCCAAGCCCGGCACTGCGTCACACGAGCAATATCTGATGTGGCTGCACTACGCTGAGGGCAGCGCCATGCTGCCACTGATGTTGCGCATGTATACGAGCCGTCTTCCCGACGGGGGTGAGGCGCTACAACCGCGCATCAATGATGAACTCAACCGGCATCTGGGTTATATGAACAGTGCCTTGGAGGGCGCGGAGTGGTTCGTAGACAACACGCTCACTGGAGCAGACTTCCAGCTGTCGTTTGTCGCCGAGATCGCGCCTTTACTGCATCCGGGCGCGGAACTTCCCAATCTCGACGCATTCCGCGCACGTATTCACGCTCGACCCGCCTATAAAGCTGCTCTAGAGAAAGGCGGCGTTTACAGCTTCGGTCCAGGTTAGCCTTTAAGGAGAGAAAACAGTGACTATTGGCACTATCAGCGGTATTTATCGGTACCCCGTGAAAAGCATGGCTGGCGAGTCGCTCGACAGCGTGGTCGTGAGTGCCGGAGGCATCCCTGGAGATCGGGCGTGGGCAGTACGTGACGAGGTAAGAGGCGGCATAAGGGGTGGCAAAAAGCTCCCCGGCCTGATGCAGTTCAGTGCTCACTATGTGAATGCTCCCGCCGACTCCGGCTCGAGCCCTGCAGTGATTACATTTCCCTCCGGCGACACAGCGGGCACCGGAAGCAATGATATAAACGAGAAACTCAGCGAAGCGCTAGCGCATGAGGTCAGTCTTTGGCCACTGCTCAGTGCCGACATGCTTGATCACTATCGGCGCGGTGCACCTGAGCATGAAGACATGGAGCAGGAGCTTCGCGAGATGTTCGCGCGCGAACCCCATGAGCCGCTGCCCGACCTGTCGGTTTTTCCTCCAGAGCTGGTAGAGTTTGAGTCGCCGCCCGGGACTTACTTTGACGCGTTTCCAATTCTCATTATGAGCAAGGCATCTCTTGCCAGTATGCAAAAGACCCGCCCCAACTCCCATTTCGATGAGCGACGATTTCGGCCCAACTTTCTAATCGATGACACCGCACCTGGTGCGGCCTTTCCAGAACAGGACTGGGAGGGTCTGCGATTGCAGATTGGCTCGGTCGTTTTGAGAGGTGAAGTCATCTGTCCGCGCTGCGTAATGACCACACACGGATTTGCCGAACTACCCAAAGACCCGAGTATCATGCGCGCATTGGTAGAGGAAAACGGCGGCAATCTGGGCCTGTACGCGAGCGTAGAAACTCCCGGGACCATCTCCGCAGGTGACAAACGAACGGTGCTCGACGGTCACTAGCCGCTTGCTCACCCTGCCCTGACTTTGCTCTTAGCGACAACTGACACCCCTATTGTCGCAGAGCACCACACTATTGAGGACGCCCATGTCACCCGAAGAATTTCGTCTGGCCGGCCACGAACTGATCGACTGGATCGCCGACTATCGCCAGCGTATACCCGACCTACCCGTGCGAGCTCAGGTACAACCCGGCGAAGTAAGGCGCGCGCTGCCCGATGAGCCCCCTCAGTCGATTGACAGCTTCGCCACTGTGCTTGCAGATCTGGAGAGAACTATCGTACCGGGTGTTACCCAGGTACAGCATCCCATGCATTTTGGCTGGTTCCCTTCCAATGCCTCGCTGGCGTCCGTGCTCGGCGACATCGCCTGCTCAGGCATGGGCACGCTGGGTATTTCCTGGGAGAGTTGCCCTGCACTCACGGAGTTGGAAGAGGTGGTGTGCGACTGGCTGCGCCAGCTCACCGGGCTCAGTGACCAATGGCATGGCACCATTCATGACACCGCATCCACCGCCTGTGTGGTGGCGCTGATACTGGCACGGGAGCGAGCCAGCCAGTTCAGCAAAAATGGGCCCGGGCTTCAGGGCCTGCCGGCGCCCCTTGTGGTGTACTCCACGGCGCAGGCACATTCCTCTATTGCCAAGGCCGTGCAGGTAGCGGGACTCGGCAATGATAATCTGCGGATGATCGCCGAAGATCCCGATACACGGGCTATGCTACCCGCCGCATTGCAGGAGGCGATCACACAGGACCTGCACAATGGTCGCACGCCCGCGGCTATCGTCTGCTCGGTCGGGGCAACCGGTACCACAGCAATGGACCCGGTACAGGCGATCGCCGATATCGCCAACGAGCACGGTATCTGGCTACATGTGGACGCAGCGATGGCTGGATCCGCCATGCTGTTACCCGAGTGCCGGCACCTGTGGGCAGGGGTGGAACAAGCGGACTCGATTGCATGGAATCCACACAAATGGATGGGCACAATACTCGATACCGCACTGTTCTACGTGAAGGATGTGGAGCATCTGGAGCGGGTCATGTCTACCAATCCAGCTTATCTTCGCTCAACTGCAGATGGCGAGGTTACGCAGTACAGAGACTGGGGCATTCCACTTGGGCGGCGTTTCCGCGCATTGAAGCTCTGGTTCCATCTGCGCCTGGATGGCCTTGAGGCAATTCAAACCCGTTTACGCAGAGACCTGGACAACGCACGTTGGCTGCAAAATCAGGTTGAGCAAACCGAAGGCTGGCAGGTGGTGGCTCCTGTTTCGTTGCAGACAGTGTGTGTGCGACACACACCAAGAACAAAGAATGGCAGCCCGCTTACAGGCGACGAACTGGATAGATATACCCTGGGTTGGGTAGAAGCTATCAATGCCTCGGGTGCCGCGTTTCTGTCGCCCTCTGTTTTGGATGAACGGTGGATGGTTCGGGTGAGTATCGGCGTAGAGGGCACCACACGCGAACACGTTGAACAGCTCTGGGCCTTAATGCGCCACGCAAGCAGTACTCAGTCGATCAGTTTGTAGCGCCTTTCCACGCCGATAGTCGCCTCGGGTTCGCCACTGACAAGACGTGGTCTGAAGTGGGTATCGCGCAGCATCCGCCGAATGCGCAAAGCCTCACCGGAAGCTTCCTCTACTGCGTTCAAATCCTCGATATTACTGACATCGCCGCGAGCGGAGACGTCATAGCGTACGGCTACCACGGAGCGATCGCGCAGCGGCTTATCCCTGCGCTGCAACCAGACAGCGCTCTCATCGGGCAACTCCACAGGCTCTCCCAACCAGCGCTCTATCAGCCCGTCTTGTCCCGATTCCTGCAGCAAGGCTATTGCGCTGCGATAAGACTCATTGGCGCGTTTAAGTTCACTATTCCACTGATACCAGTCTCCCAGCTCCACCCACATGCCAGCACGCTGCTGCGGCTCCAACGCCTCGGCGCGATCAATCTGGTCCAGAATCAGCCTCGAGCCCAGTGTTACTCCAGCCCTTTGTATATACTCAATACGCCTACGAACCATATCTTCCGAGCTGATCAAACCGCCATGATTTGCGCCAGAAAGAATGGGCTCCAGCTGATCCTCAATCGGCTCATCACCCAGCAGCAGGTACAGATGGTGGATCGGACTGCTTACCAACTGCCGGTACCAGGTAAGGTTGAACTCCGGCGCTTCGGCCAGTGACAAGAGAATTCGCTCGTT
>CALINF010000057.1 GCA_938045215.1 uncultured Halieaceae bacterium
CCTATTGCAGTGGTCAGCTGTGGGGCGTTAACCCGTTCGACCAGTGGGGCGTTGAGCTAGGCAAGGAGATTAGCGTGCAAATACACGACGAGCTTAACGGGAAAGGTGGAGACACCGCGATGGACCCTTCTACGCGCGCCCTGATATCGCGCTGGCGTGAGGCAAAGCGCTAAACGCTAAACGCGTCGAGTCTGCCGCCGCAACAGCGTAGGACGTCAGCCGGCGTCAATCAGCGCCAGTAGCTCTGCCGTTTTGGCCTGCATCAGGTCAGTATCGCCCCGGCTCTCCACATTGAGCCGCACAACCGGTTCGGTATTGGACATACGCAGGTTAAAGCGCCAGTCGCCTAAATCCATACTCAAGCCATCTACATGCTCAACCAATTCTGCTGACTCCGCATAGGCAGCCTCGGCGGCGGCAAGCACCGACGCTGGATCATCGATAGTGCGATTGATCTCGCCGCTACAGGGATAGGCGGCCATGCGCTCAGACACCATTTGCTCAAGCGTTTGCTCACGCGCGCTCATCAACCCCGCAACCAGCAACCACGGGATCATGCCGCTGTCGCAGAAGGCGAAATCCCGAAAGTAATGGTGTGCGCTCATCTCACCACCATAGACCGCATTCTCCAACCGCATCCGTTCCTTGATGAATGCATGGCCGGTCTTACTCTGAATCGCCTTCCCGCCACGCTGCTGCACCATCGCAACCGTGTTCCAGGTAAGACGCGGATCATGAACCACAGCAGCACCGGGGGCCTGCATCAGGAAGGCTTCAGCTAACAAGCCCACAAGATAGTAACCCTCGATGAATTCGCCGTTGGCATCAAAGAAGAAGCAGCGGTCGAAGTCACCATCCCAGGCGATGCCCATGTCCGCACCATGCTCACGCACAGCCGCAATAGTTGCCGCACGGTTTTCCTCAATCAGAGGATTGGGCACGCCATTGGGGAAATTGCCATCGGGGTTGTGATGCAGTTTTATGAATTCAAACGGCAGATGCGGCTCCAGCAAATCAATCACCCGACCGGCTCCACCGTTACCCGCGTCCACCACAATTTTCATGGGCTTCAGGGCATGCACGTCGACATAGCCCAGCAAATGCTCCACGTAGGCTGCAGAGGTATCAAGATCAAAACGCTGTCCCGGCCGAGCCGCTGGCTCAAACGCGTTTGCCTCAGCCAGCGCCTGGATATCAAACAGGCCAGTATCACCTGAAATGGGCTTGGACTCCTCACGCACAAACTTCATGCCGTTGTAGTCCTTGGGATTGTGGCTTGCCGTGACGGCAATACCGCCGTCCATACCAGCTTGCGAGGTGGCAAAGTAAATTTCCTCAGTGCCACACAGCCCGATATCGTAGACATCCACACCCTGCTCGATCAGCCCCTGCGTCAGCGCAGCTTTGATCGACTCGCTGGTCAACCGAATGTCGTGCCCCACCACTACCTTGCGTGGCTTAACCACCTCCGCGAACGCGCGACCGATACGGCGCGCGATGTCTTCGTTGAGTTGATCGGGAATGCGTCCACGCACATCGTAGGCTTTAAAACAGGTGATTTTTTCCAAGACAGATAACTCGCTTTAAGTGGCGGAATAAATGTTTTCATACACATAGTTGGTAGCTTCAACGAAGCCGGGCACGCTGCCGCAGTCGAAGCGCTTGCCCTTGAACTTATAGGCCATCACGCAGCCATTGCGCGCCTGGGTCTGCAATGCATCCGTTAACTGGATTTCGCCGTTGGCCCCGGGCTTGGTCTCGCGAATGATGTCAAAAATATCGGGGGTCAGAATATAGCGACCAATGATCGCAAGGTTGGAGGGGGCATCTTCCCTGGCAGGCTTCTCTACCATCTCATCAACCCGATAGATCCCATCTTTGAGGCTCTCGCCGGCGATGACGCCGTACTTATGCACCTCGTCCTCGGGGACTTCCTGAATCGCCACTATCGAACAGCGGAACTGCCGGTACAGTGCAGCCATCTGTGCCAGAACACCGTCGCCGTCATTCAGGCACAGGTCGTCCGAGAGCAGTACACCGAAAGGCTCGTTGCCAATCAACGACTCGCCAGTGAGTATCGCATGGCCCAGTCCTTTCATTTCACGCTGGCGGACCATGGTAAACACACCCTGGTCCAATACGCTGCGGATACTTTCAAGATAAAGTTCTTTGCCGGAGCCGGCAATCTGATGCTCAAGTTCATAGCTGATATCGAAGTGATCGGCGATGGAACGCTTGCCCCGACCAGTGACCATCGCACAGGTTGTCATACCGGCCTCAATGGCTTCCTCCACGCCGTACTGAACCAGCGGCTTGTTAACCACGGGTAGCATCTCTTTGGGCATACTCTTGGTCGCTGGCAAAAAGCGTGTACCGTACCCCGCTACCGGAAACAGGCATTTCTTTATCATCGACTCCACCACTTATATCCTCTCCTTTGCCATACCGCTGTATTACTCACTGCGACCATAGACGTCTTCGAAACGCACAATATCATCCTCACCCAGGTAGGTGCCCGACTGCACTTCAATCAACTCCAGCGGAATTTTGCCCGGGTTCGCCAGGCGGTGTTTATGGCCCAGCGGAATGTAAGTTGACTCATCCTCACCCAGCATAAACACCTTGTCTTCGCAGGTGACCTCTGCCGTGCCAGCAACCACTATCCAGTGCTCTGCCCGATGATGATGCATCTGCAGGGACAGTGTTTGCCCGGGAGTTACCACAATGCGCTTCACCTGGAACCGATCAGATACAATCAGAGACTCATAGGAACCCCAGGGGCGATACACGCGAGCGTGAAGTGAGGCCTCAGGGCGATCCTGCGCTTTCAGCAAATTCACAATCCGTTTCACATCCTGCACTTTGTTGCGATCAGCCACCAGCACAGCATCAGCCGTTTCTACCACGACCAGATTATCGACTCCGGTAGCGGCTATCAGTCGTGAATCACTGCGAAAATAACTGTTGGAGCAATCATCGAGGATCACGTCGCCGGAATAGGCGTTGCCGTCGACATCGCGGTCTGCCACTTCCCACAGCGCAGACCAGGCACCGACATCACTCCAGCCGCAATCCAGGGTTACCACACCACCCAGACTGGTTTTTTCCATCACGGCGTAGTCGATACTGTCAGCGGGGCATTGCTTGAATATGTCCGCATCGGGTCGCACGAAGTCCATATCGCGCACAGCATCTGCCATCGCCCGATCACAGTGGGAGCGAATATCGGGCGCTAATGCCTCCAGCTGCTCGAGATAGGTCGCGGCACCCAACAGGAACATGCCGCTGTTCCAGAAGTAGTCACCACTGTCCAGGTATTGCTGCGCAGTAGGTGCATCTGGCTTCTCAACGAAACGTTCCAGTTGGTAAAGGTCGGCGCCAAGCCTCTCGCCACACTTGATGTAGCCATAGCCCGTTTCAGGACTGCTGGGTACCACGCCGAATGTCATCAACTTTCCCTGCTCGGCCTGGGGCAATGCTTTACCCACTGCAGCCACAAACGCGGGAACGTCCTGAATCAGGTGATCAGCCGGCAGTACCAAAAGCACCGCATCCGGGTCGGTGGCAACGGCTTGAATAGCGGCCAGCGCAACAGCCGGGGCGGTGTTGCGGCCCTCCGGTTCAAGGATCATAGCTGCCGCTTGCAATCCTACCTGACGCAGCTGCTCGGCAACCATAAAGCGATGCTCCTCATTGCACACCACCATTGGCGCGCCCGCGGTGAGATCACTGGTACGATTCAAGGTTTGCTGCAACATAGACAGTTCACCCGCAAGCGGGAGGAACTGCTTGGGGTGCATTTCTCGAGAGACGGGCCAGAGTCGGCTACCAACCCCACCAGACATGACTACGGGTATAAGCATAACAATCCTGTAGGCTGTGATTTGTATTAAGGATTAAAATTCACTGTTGTGAACCCACACAAGCCGCTCATAGTAACGCAGGCCCGTTGGCAATGGCCAGAATCTCACTCTTGTACAGGGCGGCCAGTTGCTACGCAATGCTGGACTTGTGCATTTCAGGCATTAAAATAAGCACCCACTACTTCCGCCCTCTCGGGGCCAATCCGCCGGCATTCCTTTTTGCTACATCCGCCAATGCCGTGCTCTTACTGGACACTTTATGGAAGCCCAAAACGCGTACTCAAAGCAGGACCTGATCGCCTGTGGACACGGCGAACTCTTCGGTGCCGGCAATGCCCAGCTACCTCTGGATAACATGCTGATGCTGGACCGTATTACCCGAATCAGTTCCGAGGGCGGCGAAAATGGCAAGGGGGAGATCATTGCCGAGCTGGATATCAATCCGGACCTGTGGTTTTTCAAGTGCCATTTTGAAGGCGACCCTGTGATGCCAGGCTGCCTCGGACTTGATGCTATGTGGCAGTTAGTGGGCTTCTTCCTTGGCTGGCGTGGTAACCCCGGCCGTGGCAGAGCGCTGGGGTGCGGGGCGGTTAAATTTACCGGGCAAATCCTCCCCAGTGCGAGCAAAGTAGTCTATAACATAAATATCAAGCGGGTTATCGAGAGAAGCCTGGTGATGGGCATTGCCAATGGCAGTGTGTCTGTCGACGGCGAAGAAATTTACACCGCGCAAGACCTGCGTGTTGGTCTGTTCACACAACCGGAGGCATTCTAAGTCCATGACCAGAAGAGTAGTCATTACCGGGATGGGCATTGTGTCCTGTCTTGGCAACAGCCAGGAAGAAGTACTGGACTCCCTGCGAGAGGGCAAGTCAGGTATCGGTGCTCGTCAGGAACAAATCGATATGGGCATGCGCTCGCACGTGGCAGGCGCACCAAAGATTGACGTGAGTGAGCTGATTGATCGTAAGGTGTTGCGCTTCATGGGTGATGCTGCAGCCTATGCCTATATCTCCATGCAACAGGCCATCGACGACGCCGGCCTGACTGAAGAACAGGTATCCAATGTACGCACGGGTATCATTGCGGGCTCGGGCGGCGCATCGTCAGCCAGCCAGACCGAGGCCGCAGACATTCTGCGCGAGCGAGGCATTCGTCGGGTTGGCCCCTATCGCGTTACCCAGACCATGGCCAGCACTGTATCGGCCTGTCTCGCCACACCATTCAAGATCAAGGGTGTAAATTATTCTATAGCCTCGGCCTGTTCCACCAGCGCCCACTGCATTGGCAGCGCGATGGAACAGATTCAACTCAACAAGCAGGACGTGGTTTTCGCAGGTGGTGGTGAAGAATTGCACTGGACCCTGAGCAGCCTGTTTGACGCAATGGGCGCACTCTCTACCAAGTACAACGATACACCGGAGCGAGCATCACGCGCCTACGATGCAGACCGTGATGGTTTCGTGATCGCCGGCGGTGGCGGCATGCTGGTGGTTGAAGAACTCGAACATGCCAAAGCTCGCGGCGCGAAGATCTATGCCGAACTCGTTGGGTATGGCGCTACCTCCGACGGCCACGATATGGTGGCACCGTCAGGCGAAGGTGCCGTGCGTTGCATGCAGCAGGCACTGGCAACGGTTGAGGGTGATGTTGACTATATCAATGCACACGGCACCAGTACCCCAGCCGGTGATATTCAGGAACTGAAAGCCGTACGCAATGCTTATGCAGACCGCGATCATATACCGATAGTGGGGTCGACCAAGTCACTCTCGGGGCATTCACTGGGCGCAGCTGGTGTTCAGGAAGCGATCTACTCGCTACTGATGCAGCAGAACAACTTCATTGCGGCCTCCGCCAATATCGAGACACTCGACCCTGAAGCTGAAGGCGTACCTATAGCCACTACGCGTCATGACGACGTCGATCTCGAGCGTGTGATGTCCAACAGCTTCGGCTTTGGTGGTACTAATGCATCGCTGGTGTTTGCGAAGTACCGGGACTGATTTTAACCCGTCAGTACGTCTAACAGTAAGACCTCAACTTTATCGCCAGGCGCCACAGTGACGCCTGGCGGTATCACGGCGAGCGCATTAGATGCCGACACCGAACTCAGTACGCCAGAGCTCTGATTGGGAAAGCGTTTCGCAGTAAGAGTACCGCCTTCATTGCACAACAGTACCCGCAGGTAGTCCTGACGACCACCGGGGCGTGGCACGTCAAAATCCGCTATCGCATCTAACACCGGCATCGCCTCGTCGTCCTGCCCCTGCAATCGCACAATGAATGGCCGGGCCACCAGGCAGAAGGTCACGAACACCGAACTGGGGTTACCGGGTAGGCCAAGAAAGGGAGTATCACCCACGCGACCAAACGCCAGCGGCTTTCCCGGTTTGATCGCGAGCTTCCACAACATGAGCTCGCCCAGCTTCTCAACCTGGGCCTTAACGTGGTCTTCCTCACCGACTGACACGCCTCCGGAAGATATGATGCAGTCGGCGGTTCGCGCTGCCTCGCTTAGCGCTCGCGCTGTCGCCTCCGGTTCATCGGGGATGATGCCCATATCGAGTACTGTGCAGTTGAGCGCTCTTAGCAGACCCGTAAGCGTATAGCGATTAGAGTTATAAATCTGGCCACCAGCCAAAGGGGCGCCGGGTTCAATCAACTCGTCTCCAGTTGACAGTATTGCCACTCGCAGCGGGCGAAACACTGACGCAGAGCTTGCACCCAGCGATGCCAGTAAACCCAGGTCCTGCGGTCGTAACCGACGGCCCCCGGTCAGCACCTTGCTTCCACGGGCAACATCCTGCCCCTGAGCACGCACGTTGTCGCCTGCTGACAGCGGTGTATTCACTCGCACGCTGTCACCTTCTAAAGTGCAGTCTTCCTGCATGGCCACGGCGTCTGCACCGGCTGGCAAGGGTGCGCCCGTGAAGATTCGTGCGGCTGTTCCACCCTGTAACGGTTTACCAACCGTACCGGCGGCAATACGCTGGCTAACCGGCAGCAAGCCCTTGCCAAGATCAGAGGCACGAACGGCATAGCCGTCCATGGCACTGTTCGCCTCGCTAGGCACGTCGATATTACTGACAACATCGCGGGCCAAAACATGGTTAAGCGCGTCGATTAATGGCAACTCTACCTGCGACGAGGCAGGCTTTGCCTGCGCCAGAATCTGCGCAAGCGCTTCATCGAGCGGTATCAATTGACTCACTCGGCGCTGGACCTGATCG
>CALINF010000058.1 GCA_938045215.1 uncultured Halieaceae bacterium
AAGGGTGCGTCCTCGCGCACTTTTGCCAGAGCAATCTCGGGTAGCACGGTATAGTTGGAAAAAGTAGAACAACCCATATAGTGCAGGATCGGCTGGCCATCGAGAGAGAAGCGGCTCGAGCCATCAGGCATCATGCCCTGACCCTGGGTTTCACGTACCGCCTGGCAGAGGTTGGTTTTGGGGTTCAGGCAAAAATCGCATTCGCGACACTCTGGCGTATACAGTGGGATCACGTGATCGCCCGGCTTGAGACTGGTCACCCCTGCCCCAACGTCAACCACAACACCGGCTCCCTCATGGCCAAGAATCGCCGGAAAGGCGCCCTCGGGGTCGTCACCTGAAAGAGTGAAGGCGTCGGTGTGGCACACACCCGTAGCCTTGATTTCAACGAGTACTTCACCGGCACGGGGTCCCTCAAGATCAACCTCGACTATCTCGAGAGGCTTACCAGCCCCAAAAGCGACAGCTGCTTGTGTCTTCATTGCACTCAGACTCCTGTTATTGGTCTTGTTCGTTATGACGATGCATACATTGAATCTGACATTTAACGTGCTTACACCAAAAAGAACAAGCGGCACGATTTATGAGTACAACCAACGCTTGATTGCGCACAGGACAGGCACACGTGATGGGTAGAAGAGGCTACAGTGTTACTCTTGCATACCGTGGTACAACAGGCGAGTCAGCAGGCGTACGCCATCGTTATCTTTCAGTTCTGCGTAGCGCGGCCCTTCACGCCGACCGATATCACGGATATCCGCCATGAGTTCAGGGTGAAACTGACAAGTGAACGATCGGCGTATGGTATGCGTCTCCCAGTCCTTGTAGTAAATACAGGTGGTGGACACCTCGGTCCAGTGAAACTCATCCACCTGCGTTTGCGAGAGAATTTCCAGCGCGTAAGGTAACTTTAACAGCCATGACAGAGGGCTCACCGCGATCTCATAGCGAATCGGTACCAGCGTATCGTGCAATAGTTTATACGCCCAGTTGGCGAAAAGTGCCGCTTCCTCATTGACCTCATCGCCGTGAAACATCGCAATTGACAGGTCTCGCTCCATCGAGAGCATGGTGTCGATAACCCCGTCCAATTCATCTGCGATCAGCGCATGAGCATCATGCAGTTCACCTGGTACGTGATCGAGCCCCGAACCACGTTGATAGGGCTGCAGTCGTCTTGCGCCAACCTCGAACTCTTCATTGGGTGCTACCGCAAACAATCTGTCTTCCCACCCTGTGGCAATGGTGACATCACCTTTAACCACCATGAGTGATTCACCTACATTCTGAATGGTCTGGCAGACTCGCCGCAGTGAAGCCAGAACCAAACCGTTGGCATCCAGCGGCAGGTGATCCAGGCAGTCCACCTCCTGGACGGCTCGCCTGATAAGTCGAATATGAGACTGCATTGCCAGTTGATGGCCAAGACAGACAAAAATGCACGGCGCGCTCTGGGCGGAACGACTCATCAACAGCTGATCAATCAATGACAAGATATCATCAAGCGGCGCAGCTGAGCCGCTAAAACTGTCTGGATCATAAGCAGATGGATTGCCGCCTTGCACGACAGTAGCCAGGCCTGCACTCATCACGCTGGCAAGTCGTTCCGGTTCTGTGATGCCACTTTGCCAAACGGGATAGAGCGTAGTATCGGCATCGGCTACTTGCTGAAGGATATAGGCAATGTTCTTGGACGCTCGAACCTCCTCCCCCTGCACGTTGATACCCACATTTTTCCAGGGCTCCACGACAGAAATACTGTTGCGAAACACCTGCGGCAGAGTGAGCAGATAGTCGAGTTCAAAGGCAGAGCGAATAACGCGCTCCAAGGGCGGCGCTACACCCCATTCAAACAAGCCGCTGTCTATCAGGATGTCGCGGCCGGGAAATGGCGAGGGCGAGTTCCGATCGGACAAAAAATAACCCAGCAAGGCATGAACGGATTGAGGACTGGTGGGCTGCTTGGCCAGAATACCTGGAGTCGTGCGCCAACCAAGCTGTTCAAAATGAGAATGTGCAGGTTGCTCGGTGTTGAGATTTCTAGGTTGAGTCATAAACGCTTTCCTGGGTCAGAGGTCAGGAGAAGCAACTTTCAGGCCAGCGCGAAGTAATCTATCCATATTTTCGAAACCGCGGGTAAATCAGGGTATAACGCGCGCATGTATCTCTCTTGCAGCACATGTCACCACAGAGCTATTTTAGCGCAGAAAACAACCCGATGGCGCCAAAACAGTGCACTGCAACAGTGCCGAGCGTACCCAGATGTTAATCAGCCACCCTAATGCCTGGGCGACTTCCTGGGTTTGCCCTTAGCCTTGGGCTTGGATTTTCGCTTGGGTGTGTCGCTCGCCTGCTTGGCTTTAAGTCCTGGTTTGGGCTTGGACTCGGTTGCAGCCATGGAGCCGCTATCAGTCGACCCTGCGGCACCCTTAAGACGTGAAATCTGCAGTCGCTGGCCACTCACCCACACCGACTTCAGGTGCTTGAAAATTTCTTTTGGCATCCCTTCGGGGAGATCAACCGTGCTGTGATCCTCGTAAATCTTTATGCTACCGATATGCTCTGCGTCAATCTCAGCTTCATTGGCAATCGCGCCTACAATGTTCCCAGGCTTTACCTGATCCTTGTGACCGACCTCTAAACGAAAACGATCCATACCCTTCTCAGGCATTGAGGTCTCACGATCGCTGTACTCCCGCCGTGGTTTTTCGCTACGCGCGTTCTCGCTGACGTTCTCTCTTTCAGCCCTGGGCGCTCTGTCAACCTTGGATGCCCTATCTGACTTATTCGCCCTGGGAACCCTTTCTTCTTTCCTTCCGCGCGCTCCCTGCTTGTCGGCGCTTTTAGCAGAAGGCGTTGCTTTGCGTTCTTCCTTACCCGATGTCTGCGACTTTTTGTCGTGAGCCAATGCAGCCAGCGCCGCAGCTATTTCAATCACCGGTACGCCGTGCTCGTGCTGATATTCCTCCACCAGCGTGCGATAGGCGTCCAGTTCCCCGGTGTCGAGCGTCTGGGAAATTTTTTGCTTGAAGCGGGAGAGCCGTTTGCCCTTGACCTCTTCTGGCGTTGGCAGCACCAGTTTTTCGATCGTTTGACTGGTTGCTTTTTCGATAGCCCTGAGCAGGCGGCGCTCACGATTAGCGGCAAACAGTATGGCCTCACCCGAACGGCCCGCACGCCCGGTACGACCGATACGGTGCACATAAGCCTCAACATCGTAGGGAATGTCGTAGTTGATGACGTGGCTGATCCGTTCAACATCAAGGCCGCGGGCGGCCACATCAGTGGCCACCAGGAGATCCAGGTGTCCGCGCTTGAGCTT
>CALINF010000059.1 GCA_938045215.1 uncultured Halieaceae bacterium
TAAGAGCTCGATACAAGTGTCGACAGATACGCTAAACGCGCTTGCCAGTGAACGCGCTGCCAGCGCTAAACGCTATTTAGTCAACAGCCTGCAGCTTGAAGCAGATCGCGCAGTGATTGAGCTGAGCGACGCGAACGATGAGAGCAATCTGTTCAGTGGTATTGAATTGTCAGTCGACACTTGACGCATCGTTATACAGCAACGGGCCGTTACACTTCCGGCACAGATAGACGACACGACGCTTCTGGATGCGGTTGTGTCGAGTAGTTGAGACCGAGTGATCCTGGCAACCACAGTTGTAGGGGTGGCTGCGCTGTTTCCGCTGTGGTACCCCGCTTAAGTCCAGGTCAAAAGTAACCCCCGGGTCTGCATTAAATGCCGACATCACCGCCTGCCATTCAACGCCGTGCGGCCTGGTTCGCTTGCGCGGATACAGCACATGGACAATGTAATGAGCCACCTCATGTGGCACGGTGCCGGCGAGGTTCTCGTGGAAGTACTTGGCAAATATCCATGGGTTGTAGCGAATGCAGCAGTGATCGCCAGACACCCTGAACATCCCGGCAGTAGTCCCGCTGAGATCGAAATGAACGGGTATACTCGAAAACGGGTAATCCAGCAGCTGCGCGGCGCGCTCGATATAGCGCACTGTCTCGCCGCGAACCTCAGACTGCAGTTCCAAACCAATAGGCTCTATCAATCTGACTCCTCCACCGCAGACCATTTTTCGAAGCAGCAGCGCAGCCACTGAGTTAACGCGACGCTGTGATACTTCTCAGTGTGGGTAATGATATTCAACTGACGACCAAAGTCACGCTGTGGGACAGATACAGGCACCAATGAGCCTCGATCAAATGCGTCAGCCAGACTGATACGGGACAGGCAGCCCACCCCCAACTGTGACTCCACCGCACGCTTGATAGCCTCCGTGTGCTGCAGTTCCATACTGATATCCAGCGAAGGCAGAATGCCACGCATCGCACGATCGAAAGCCTGGCGCGTCCCTGAGCCCGACTCTCGTACAATCCACTCCTGAGCAATGAGCTGCTCGTCGGTAACATGCTTCAGGGCCGCCAAGGGATGGTCAGGCGCTGTAAACACAACCAATTCATCCTGGCGCCAGCGTTGCACCTTCAATTCGGCGCGGTTCAGTTCGCCCTCTACAAGACCCACATCAAGATCGTAGTTCGCCACGGCGTCAGCAACTGTTTGAGTATTCGCCACCGACAAACGTACATTGGCAGTGGGATACAACTGCCGGAACTGGGCAATCATGGGCACGGCTAAATAATTGCCGATTGTGAGTGTCGCGCCAACACGCAGTGCACCCACCTCCTCACCCTGAATGAGAACATCCTGCAGAGCCTGAGCCTGATCAAGAACAGACTGCGCCCGCGCCCTCACCTGGTGCCCAAGCTCGCTCAGGCGCAATCGTTTGCCGTGTCTTTCAAACAGTTGCACGTCGAACTGGGCCTCTAACTCGCCTAGCGCACCACTGGCGGCGGACTGAGACATCGCCAACAATTGCGCAGCCCGGCTCACGTTTTCAAATCGAGCCGTAGCGAGAAAAACCTCCAACTGCCGAAGCGTGTAGCGCACAGGGTAACCTTATATCGTTAATGTCGATATACTATATCTCTATTAACCATTTTACCAATAACTACTTGGCATGTACCCTGGCCTTTCACTCGGGAAAATCGGATTGAGGGTTAACCATGGCACATTTGATGCGCGAACAAGTCACAGAGGTCCATCACTGGACTGATCGCTTGTTCAGTTTCAAAACCACGCGAGACCAGGGCTTTCGCTTCAAGAACGGCCACTTCACCATGATTGGCATTGAGCATGAGGAGCGCCCCCTGCTGCGGGCCTACAGCATGGCTAGCGCCAATCATGAGGATGAACTGGAGTTTTTCAGCATCAAGGTCGCCGATGGACCACTGACATCAAAACTGCAACACATGAAAGTGGGTGACGAGGTTCTGGTGAACAGCAAGGCAACAGGCACTTTAGTGTTGGATCACCTGCTGCCTGGCAAGCACCTCTATCTACTGGCCACCGGTACCGGCCTGGCTCCCTTTCTCAGTATCATCAAGGATCCCGAGATCTACGATGCATTCGACAAGGTCATTCTGGTGCACGGTTGCAGACACATCAATGAGCTGGCTTATCAGGAGTTGATTAGCGACGCCTTGCCTAATCATGAATACCTCGGTGACAGTGTGCGTGACAAGCTCCTGTATTATCCCACCGTGACCCGCGAACCCTTCAGACACACGGGCAGGATCACCGACCTTCTCGACAACAATGCTTTGCCCGAAGATCTGGGGTTGCCCCCCGTGAATACCGAAAATGACAGGTTCATGCTCTGCGGTAGCCCCAGCATGCTCAAGGATATGAGCGCACTGCTGGACGCGCGCGGCTTCGCAGAATCACGTCACGGTGATGCTGCCCACTACGTGATCGAGCGGGCATTCGTCGAGAGCTAACCGTGGTGAAGAAGCCCTACGTGGCGTCTTCAACCTTGAGTACAGAGCTAACTTCGCGCTTCACAAACTTGCCATTGGCGTTGCGCGGTAGCGGCTCACCAACAAACCAGATGTAACGCGGCACCTTGTAGGACGAAAGCACCGCCTTGCACTGGGTGCGCACGGTTTCTGCATCCAGGGCACTGCCCGGCTTGATATAAATAGCCGCACCCACTTCTTCCCCAAGACGATCATCAGGTACGGAAAATACG
>CALINF010000060.1 GCA_938045215.1 uncultured Halieaceae bacterium
CTGCGTTCGTACCCCAGCTCCGAGGTCACCTGCTGCCAGCCATTTCCCTCAACGCCCACCAGGGCGCTGTCGGGCACAAATACATCAGTAAACACCACCTCATTGAACTCGCTGTTACCGGTCATACTGTCGATGGGCCGCACCTGAACGCCCTGCGCATTGAGGTCAATTATCAACTGCGACATACCCGCGTGACGATTTTCCGATGGCGGTGAGGTTCGCACCAGTGTCATCAAGTAATGATTGAGATGGGCACCTGTGGTCCACAGCTTCGTGCCATTTACATGCCACCCCCCGTCCACACGTTCAGCGGTGGTACGAATGGCAGCCAGATCGGAGCCTGCATTGGGCTCACTCATACCGATAGAGAAGTAGCAGGTACCCGCGCAGATTCTCGGCAGATAAAACTCCCGCTGCGCCTGCGAACCATGACTCAGCAGCCATGGGGCGGTCTGGCGATCCGAAATCCAGTGCGCTCCCACCGGAGCACCCGCGGCCAACAACTCCTCAGTAACGACATAACGGTCGAAGAAACCGCGACCGCCGCCACCGTAGCGTTTAGGTATGGTCATGCCCAACCAGCCAGCAGCACCCAGTGCAGCCGAAAACTCAGGGGCATGCCCACTCGTAAAGTCAGAGTTACGCCTGTGCCCGGCAGGCAGGTTGGATGCGATAAATTCACGAATCACCGGTCGCAGCTGCTCGCTGGACTCAGGCAATGTCACAGGATCGAAATTCAGCATAGCGTGGATAAGGGTCTCACTTGGTTGCCAGAGAATAGCCATGTGGCATCGGGACTGATGACTATACTATGCTCTCCCCACAGGAATCGACTTTAAGGAATGACCAACCGATGAGCATAGACCTTACCTATCATGCGCATATTGCAGAGATCAGTCTCAATAATCCCGACAAGCGCAACGTTCTCGACCTGGAAACCAGCAATGCGCTCAAGTCTGCTGTGGAACAAGCGGTCAGCAATCCGCAGATCAAGGCGATTCTGTTAACGGCCACAGGTCGCGCCTTCTGCGCAGGCGGCTCGCTGGATGAGTTGCTGTCGGCGCAGGAAGACACCACCCAACTCGGGGCCATCTATGAAGGTTTTCTCGCCGTTGCTCGCTGTCCGCTCCCCACACTTGCCTGCGTGCAAGGTGCTGCGGTTGGCGCTGGCATGAACCTCGCTCTGGCTTGCGACGTGCGACTGGTCGCCCCCGAGGCCTCTTTTGATACACGGTTTCTACAGTTGGGTATCCACTGCGGTGGCGGCCATACCTGGTTGCTGCAGCGCACGCTGAACTGGGAGCAAAGCGTGAATGCACTGCTTCTGAGCCAGGTCATCCGCGGTGAGGCCGCTGTCAGCGCGGGGCTTGCCCTGGCCTGCATTTCTCAAGCAGAGCTGCGTGAGCGCGCTTTAAAACAACTGGAGCATCTGGCGAGTGTACCCCGGCAGTTGATTGAACACTCCAAAGCATCATTACTTAAAGCAGCATCAGAGCCTGATCATGCACAGATGGTTCAACATGAATACGACGTGCAGGCGTGGTCACTACAGCAGCCGCATGCCATCGACACGCTGTCGAACCTGAAGCGCCAGATAGCGGGCAAATAGCTGAACGCTGCTGGTAGCGCACGTGCTCAACTATCTTATCGTTGCCACATTTTGTATCCCACGGGTATCAGTACCAGCATTGCGAGTAATCCCGCGCCGAGGGTGACTGTAGCGAAGCCGAATTGTTGCGCCAGAGCCCCGATCAACATAGCGCCCAGGGCTGGCGCTCCCATCGCAATCACAGTCCAGAGACTCAGCACCCGACCGCGGAACTGCTCATCAACCAGTAACTGGGCTAATGCCTGACTACTGGTGCCCACCATGGTTGTAATCATGCTCAGCACAAATATGAGCAGCACAAAGGCATACAAGCCCGACAGCCATTGCACGCTCAGTAGACACATTGATGCCGACAGCAAACACGCCATCACCAGTCGCAGTAAGTGCGCGTCACTACCACCCTGGCGACTGACAATAAGACCTCCCAAGATCGAGCCCACACCACCTGCACCACTGAGTATGGCCAGGGTCTGCGCACGGCCATCTAGCAGTTGACCCGAGAAGGCGGGAAGCAGCTCCAGCAGAGTGCGCCCCAGCAGCCCATTGATAAGGGTGAGCCCAAGTACAAAGCGAATTACCGGGTGCTTTGCGGCGTAGCGCATACCGGCAATCAGTTCATTGCGAAACGAAGCGGGAACTCGGGTGGAGACGACCTTCTTAATATGAATGCTCATGAGAATCGGCATCGCGATGCAAAACATAACCACAGACAGCATGAAGGCGGCTGTTACTGAGTAGCGCGCGACGACAAGAGCACCCAGCGCAGGGCCCAGAATCCGCGATGCATTGAACACCATTGCAGACAAACCAATAGCGCTGGGCAGCGATTGGCGACTTACCATGAGTGGCAGCAGCGCCAATCGGATGGGCGTGTGTGCAGACGTTGCCGCCCCCATTGCACCGGCGAGCGCCACCAGCCAAAGCACATCCAACGCGCCGAGGGCAGTCACCACCGCCGCCACTGCTGCAATCAAGCCATGCAGGGCGATGGTAACCAGTAAACCGTTGCGCAGGTTGATGCGGTCGGAAACAATGCCAAACAGAGGTGAAAGGAAAAACGTTGGCAAGAGCATGACACCTGCCACAACACCCACCCACCAGGCTGAGTGCGTTAGCTCCCAGGCGCTCCAACCAAACAGAAACCGCAGCAGCCAGCTGCCAAGCGTCGAAAAACACGCCAGTGGGAAATAGCGCCTGTACAGTGGCTCCAAAAACGCGGAACGATGTGAGGTATCAACAACCGGGTTGATCTCAGCGTCAGCGTTTGCCCCCGCCTTATCCTGCATTGGGACACCACCGCAAGCGTGGCGCGATTGTCATCTTCGAAGCAACTTTCGCACCTGCTTATACCTGGTATTGCGTCGACGAGACATCGCCGCCGCGGCCTGTCCAGTCGGTATGAAAAAACTCACCTCTTGGCCGGTCGTTACGTTCGTAAGTATGGGCACCGAAGTAGTCACGTTGGGCCTGTATCAGATTTGCAGGCAGCACCTCTGTGCGAAAACTGTCAAAAAATGCCAGCCCTGCCCCCAGGCACGGCACAGGTACCCCCTGCTTTACAGCGCTGACCACGCAATTACGCCAGCCCGGTTGCGCCGCATCGATCGCCTTGCGAAAAAACGGTGCGAGCAGAATGTTGGACAATGCCTTGTCTTCGTCGAAGGATTTGGCGATATCATCGAGAAACACCGAACGAATGATACAGCCGCCTCGCCACAGCAGGGCAATAGCGCGATAGTCCAGATCCCAGCCATTCTCTTGTGAGGCCTCGCGCAGCAACATAAAACCCTGTGCGTAGGATACTATCTTTGCCGCGTAGAGCGCCTGCTCCAGATCGCGGACCAGTGCGTCACGGTCTGCGCTCCCGGCATCATCAGGGCCAGACAGCACCTTTGCCGCATCAACGCGCTGGT
>CALINF010000061.1 GCA_938045215.1 uncultured Halieaceae bacterium
CACACTGCGTCAGGCAGAACTGGCACAAACGCTTAGTCTCATCGCCGAGGACCCAGATTCATTTTACACTGGCGACATTGCACGCCAGATAGTTGCACAGATGAACAGCAGCAATGGATTGATATCGTCACAGGATCTGGCGAGCTATACCGCTGTCTGGCGACAGCCCCTGGTAGGTCAGTGGCGTGAGTTTACGGTTGTCTCCGCCCCGCCACCCAGTTCAGGAGGCTTTGCCCTTATCCAGCTGCTCACCATGCGCGACTATGCTAACGAGTACTTCAAAGATATCTGGCAAAATTCACCTGCCTACATTCATCTGCTGGCCGAAATCGAAAAGCGTGTTTATGCTGATCGTGCGCAATACCTGGGCGACCCGGACTTTGTCGACGTGCCGATAGAGGCACTGCTTGATGCTGCGTATCTAAAAGCTCGTGCAGCTGGCATCCAGCCCACCACTATTTCCAAAGGGAAGACAGTAACCGCTGGTCTCGAGCCCACCGAGACCACCCACTTCTCTATCGTTGATGACCAGGGCAATGCTGTCTCGCTTACCTATACGTTGAACTGGGATTTTGGCTCGGGCGTGGTCGTTGAAGGGGCGGGATTTCTGATGAACAACGAGATGGATGATTTCTCAGCCAAACCGGGGGTACCGAATAAATTTGGTGTTATAGGCAATGACAACAATGCGATAGGACCTAACAAGAGAATGCTTTCGTCGATGACACCCACACTGCTGTTACAAGATGAGGCTCCTGGTCTGGTTATAGGCACCCCGGGGGGTAGCACCATTTTCACCTCGGTTTTTCAGGTGATACTCAACTTATACGATTACCAGATGCCATTGCAGGCTGCTGTCGACGCTACGCGCTATCACCATCAGTTACCCGCGCAGCTCGTGATTCGACATGATCAGCGCGACATTCCCGTCGAAACCAAGCAAGGCCTTGAGGCTATGGGGTATCGGGTAGAACCTAACAGCTGGGGCAACCTGGGCGATATTCAGGCCATCCAGCGCACGTCAGCCGGGCTGCGGGCGGCATCCGACAGTCGTGGCCGAGGAGTAGCGCAAGTATTTGATGTGCCCTTGTAGTCAGTCAAACAGGCTTGCCAGCTAAGCCAAGGTTATGTAAATCCTCGAGCTATCGCATCGCTGGTTTCTATATTGAGCTGTCCTTGCAGCCCAGCGTCACGATGTACCGCAATGTCGCGATATGCATCGGACACTACCATATCCAACATCGCCGCACGCGAGGGATACATCACGATCGCTACCTGATCCCAGAGATCTTCCACCTCACCCAGCATCAGGCGCGAAACGTTACCCGAAAACACCATCGCTCCACCCAAATCGCGTACCAGTTCGGCAACTGCGCGCCCGTAAATCGCGTAAGCCTGAGCGCCGCTGAGATCGCAGTCACGGCCATCCTCATAATTCGCTGATTGCCGAAACTTGAGCAGGTTCACCATATAGATAGGGCCCTCATGACCCGCCTCAAGAAAGCCTTCCATCTGCTCTTTGCTTGGATGTACTTTATTCTCTACTAACATGTATATCGCCTGTACCCGGGTCGTGTTTGCATCATTAAGGCTCGCTCGAAATCTGGTGTAGTGAGCGCCAAAGTAATCTAGCTAAATGCAGGCTAGTGGCCAACGAACACCTTGTCAAAAGGGCCGTGGTGGTTGTACCAATAGCGATAAACTGAAAGACTATCGTGTGAGTAAATTTAAGCCCTCCGTCGCCGCCGCCGTCGTTATTGCCAACATGGTCGGGACCGGCGTTTTTACCAGTCTTGGATTCCAGCTGCTCGAAATACGCTCGCCGTTGGTGCTTCTGCTTCTGTGGGCTGTTGGTGGGCTAACAGCGCTGTGCGGCGCCTTGAGCTACGCCGAGCTCGGCGCCGCCCTGCCGCGCTCAGGTGGTGAATACAACTTCCTGTCACGTATCTACCATCCTGGTGCAGGTTTTATCTCTGGATGGGTCTCCGCCACCGTTGGATTTGCAGCGCCCACAGCACTGGCTGCGCTCACTTTTGGCAGTTATCTGGGATCCGTTTTCCCCGTAGTGTCGCCGATCTGGCTGGCTACCGCTTTGATCATTGTATTGACGTTGGTGCACTGCAGGAGCCACAGAAGTAGCGGCAGCGCCCAGAGTCTGCTGACTGCGCTCAAATTGGCGCTGATACTGGGTTTCTCCGTGCTGGCGCTGTCACTGGCGCACAACCCGCAACCCGTCGCCTTCGCACCTCAGTCTGGAGATCTCACTATCGCAGTAAGTGGAGCGTTTGCCGTGGCACTAATTTATGTGAACTACGCCTACTCTGGTTGGAACGCCGCAACTTACATCACCGGCGAACTGGAATCACCGCAGCGCTCACTTCCCTTGGTGCTGATTGCCAGCACTGCGGTTGTGGCACTGTCCTATCTGCTGCTCAACTTTGTGTTTCTTTACACGACCCCGATGGATGCAATGGCAGGCAAGGTGGAGGTCGGCTTTATTGCTGCCAGTTATATTCTCGGCGAGCGCGGCGCAAGCATCATGGGAGTATTGCTGGCGCTACTGTTGATCTCTACTGTCAGCGCGATGATCCTGGCCGGACCAAGAGTACTGCATGCCATCGGTGAGGATTTTCCCCTGTTTAAGCGCCTGGCTGTGGTGAATGAAGATGGCATTCCCGTTCGCGCGATTGTGCTGCAATCGCTGGTTGCACTGGTGTTCCTGTGGACCTCTTCCTTTGAGAGTATTCTAGTATTCGCCGGCGCAACCATGGGACTCAACACACTGTTCACGGTTCTGGGCGTGTTCGTGCTGCGCTGGCGTGAACCCGATCTTCCGCGTCCATATCGCACCTGGCTTTACCCTCTTCCACCGCTAATTTTTCTCGCCCTTACCGCCTGGACGCTGGTCTATATCGTGCTCCAGCGCCCCGTCGAGGCATTGATGTGTCTGGGAATAGTCGTCTCCGGAGCTATCTTCTATCAAATCAGTCGATCGCTTGGCGGCATGCCGACAAACACAGCTGGCAAAGAAGGCGGCGCGTCATGACAACCAGTCAAGCCGACCACGACCAAGCGCTCGCACTCACCAGGCTCTGGGTTGAACGGATAGTTATCGGCTTGAACCTGTGTCCATTTGCCGCACGCGATTGGGATCAGGGGCGAGTGCGGTGCGCGGCGTGTGATGCCAACGATGAAGCGGGTGTGCTACTGGCGTTAGCAAGTGAACTGCAACTGCTTGACGGTGACGATTCTATCGAGACCACCCTACTCGTGCTGACTCAAGCGTTTGGTGTGTTCGAAGACTTCAATCAATTTCTCGATCTCGCTGAGGCGCTGTTGGAAAGTCTTGGGTATGAAGGTGAATTTCAGCTGGCAACATTTCACCCGCACTACAGGTTCGCCGATAGCGTCGCGGATGACCCTGCCAATTGCAGCAATCGATCACCGCTGCCTGTACTACATCTGCTGCGCGAAGCCAGCCTCAGCAAAGCGATTGCGCTCTACCCTGATACGGCGAAGATACCCGAACGCAATGTCCGCTATCTTCGGCAACTGGGCATGGAGACTATAGCGCTAAGGTTAAAACCTGACGACGCGAGCTGAGAATACTGCACACGCGCCGTGTACTGAGCGACTACAGCGATAGTGTGGCATTTCGAACTTCGCAGTATGCATACGTCTAGGACAGCTTGCGAAACATACGTATCGCCATGGGACGGGCGATGAGGCGCATTAGTTTTCTCTTGAAACCACCAGGCGGTGTATTGCGGGCGCTATCGAAGCGCGTCAGGTCAAGTTCCTTTATCGTGCTGTCTGCTAACGCTGCGCTCCTCTCATCCAGAGGTATTCCAGTTGAGTCAGCGATCCTGACCATACGCTGGAAGTTGGCTGCCACGGCGGCGGCATCAACCAGCACCTGCGCACCCGCTTCTTGCAAGAGCGTCGAGCGAGCACTGGCAAGAACACTTTCATCACGACATGCCACTGCTTCGGCAAATTTCATCAAGGCAGTACCGTGAGCTATATCGCCGCTTGCGGCGGTTTCGTCGCCATTAATCATCTGCAGATTAACGTCTGATTCGGTTATATCGGCACTCAAACTGAGCATCGAGGCATGTGAGCTGGTTCAGTAGAAGCACTCGTTGTAAGACGAGACCCTCCCTGCCACTAGTTCTATCTGCATACGATTGAGGGCGCGATCTGCGAAATCCGAGAAATGCCCCATGCCCTGCATCGACAAATACTGTTCGTCGCCCACCCCCATCCATTCACGCATGGCGTTGGGCACCAGTGTTAAAGCCCGCAATACATTCCCCGTCCTATCGAGCTTCCACAAGTCTGCCTCCTCTCCTACGGCACCGTCTGCTGGAAGCATCGAGATAAAGCCGGTACCGCGCTCTGCCAGTGCGGGTCGATAGCGAGTTGGCTCGCCAGCCTCAGGTTCTGGCAGTGGCTCCAACGGCAAGCCAAGGGCGCGGTTAAACTCATCAATGCTAAGTACTGTTACCGCAATACCAACCAGTTCCACGTACTGCTCTTCACTCAGACCCTGTGCAGCGGTCTCATCAACAAAGGCCTGCGTGATGCGTGATTGGTCGGTAATGACGCGGTGTACTGCATCTACCGCTGTGGGTGTCAGCAGGCTGTCAGACAGGTGCTCACCCTTAACTGAATTGGGAGATAGCGCCAGCTTGCGCTCAACGCATAAAGGGCAGTTGACTGCGTTACGCACTTCAGCTGCGATAGCCACCCGTTCTTCCCCGGAAAACCATGTACCTGGACGTGCGAGTGCCTGCCAATACGCCTGATAGGCAGCGGCAAGACCGTGACGTATCGGATAGGGGCTGTTGTCATACTGAAAATCAGGCATTGGTGTGTCCCACAAACTGAACGCAAAAGATAGCGCGATCCCATCGGCAGTACAAATGATCGATCAAACTGGAGGTATAGCTCAGCGCCTTTTCTACGACCTAGGTGGCGAGAGTGACATTCCCACGCAAACGTTCTGCCATCAAATCAATAAACGTCCTCACCTTGGCCGACGCATGACGCCCCTCTCGATGTAAGATGTGTAGGGGTAGTTCAGCCGACTCATACTCAGGCATTAAAACCACCAAACGACCGGCCTGAATGTCTGCGGCCACCTGATAGGACAGCAAACGGGTAATACCAAACCCTTTTACTGCTGCGTTCAGTGCGGCCTCATTCGATGTAACACTTAGCCTCGGCGCAATCTTGATCAAACGCTCCTGTGTGCCATTGAGAAAGCGCCAACCGCTGCCAAACCCACCGGCCGTGGATGCAATCAGATCGTGCATCTCAAGATCTTCAGGCGTGCAAGGAGAATCGCACCGAGCCAGATACGAAGGGGCTGCTACCAGAACATGCCTCACGGAACCGACTCGCAATGCTCGCATGGATGAGTCGGATAGATGACCGATTCTTACACCAACATCCAACCCTTCTTCCAGCAGGTTTACTGATCGATCAAGAAAGATAGCATCGACAGCTGTGCCTGGATAAAGCTCAAGATATTCCAGAACGATTGGCATGACGAACAGCTGGCCAAACATAACTGGCGCCGTAACAACCAGATGGCCGCGAGGTTCGGCATTGATACCGGCCGCCGTTTCATCGGCCGACTCCAGAGCGGCTAATATCTGCCTGGCATCCTCGAGGTAGCGACGACCTGCTTCCGTTACGCGCACATAGCGAGTTGTACGATCCAGCAGTTTGATACTCAGAGTGTCCTCCAACGCAGCCACGGCGCGAGTCACCGCCGGCGGCGATAGATCCAGGCGCCGTGCTGCCGCTGCAAAGCCTTCCTCCTCGGCCACCGCAACATACACTCGCAGTTGGTGAAATCGATCCATCCATAATTCCATTTTTCACAATAATTAATTGCAATATTAGATGATTCTTCTACACATGGGAATATGAGAAAGTCTCCTCATCGGCAAAGCAAATGAGCTGTCGCTGAACGCAGTACGGAGATTATTCATGCCCCACAAATTCGCTGAGATCGCCTTCACGCCAACCGTCCGCGCCATGCAAGCCAGGCAGGGCAGTCGAGCGGGTTATGCCCGCATGGATGCAGGTGATGACTATAATCATCGCCTTGGCGACCGTGAGGCCGCATTTATAGCTGCCCGTGATAGCTTCTACATGGCCACTACCAGCGAAACTGGCTGGCCGTACGTTCAGCACAGAGGTGGCCCCGCCGGCTTCATGAAGGTACTCGATCAGGACACAATCGGATTTGCCGATTTCTCTGGTAACCGTCAATACATAAGTACGGGGAACCTGAGGCATGACAACCGGATCGCACTATTTTTCATGGACTATCCAAATCGCACTCGGCTAAAGATGCTGGGACGCATACGCAGTGTAGAAACTGGCGAGTCAGAGGTGCTTGAACGGCTGGGAGACAGCAGCTATTCAGCACAGATCGAACGGGGCTTCATCATCGAGGTAGCAGGTTTTGATTGGAATTGCCCCCAACACATTACGCCAAGATTCACTGATGGCGAGTTGAATGAAGCTTTGAAGAGCTTGCAAGCCGAGAATCATCAACTTAGAAGCCGATCAGCTAGTCAAAATGAAGCACGAGTGGCAGGCGCCAGGTCCCAAAACCTCAATGCAGAAGAGACATTGGGGGAAGGCCCAATGGAACTGGTCGTCAGTGGGGTTCGCCAGCTGACCGCGCGGGTCAGAGCCTATGAGCTGCGTGACCCCTCGAGAGGCAATCTTCCTGCGGTGGACCCGGGTTCGCACCTGAAAATCCCGATGCGCCTGCCTACTGGTGTGATGGCTGTACGCCAATACTCAATTGCGTCGAATCCCCTGCGACGCGATGTGTATGAAATCGCTGTGCAGCGTGAAGATGGAGGTAGTGGTGGGTCGCGGGCAGTGCATGACACTTATCAGGTGGGCACTCGCATACGGTTGGACCTACCTATGAATCACTTTGGTCTGCATGATGACGAACGCCCCGCTGTTCTTATTGCGGGTGGCATCGGCATAACAGCGATCAAGTCCATGGCACAGGCTCTCTACGCCAGAGGCGGTAACTTTAGCTTGCACTACGCCGGCAGGAGTCAGGCCGACATGGCCTTCAGCGAGCGCCTCAAGCAGAAATTTCGCACTCAGGCGTCTATCTACGGTGCAGCGGAAGGCAACCGCTTGGACGTACACAGGATACTTTCTGCGGCCCCAAAGGACGCAATAATCTACGTTTGCGGACCCGATCGGCTGAATCGTGCGGTTAAAAACATCGCAGTCAAACTTGATATTCCGCGCGAGAATGTGCGTCTGGAGCTTTTTAAATGATGCTATTTCCAACTGCAGAAGCCGCCATGCACTTTCCAGACGCCGCTATTTTTCAGGAGCAAACCATGAGCGCCAACAATAGAACCCGCCCTCCTCTTCCGCCGTTTAGTCGCGAAACTGCGATCGAAAAAGTAAGGCTGGCAGAAGACGCCTGGAACAGTCGGGATCCGCAAAGAGTATCAATAGCTTATACCGCAGAGAGTCGCTGGCGTAATCGTATCGCGTTTCCGGTGGGTCGCAGAGAAATTCTTGTGATGCTCGCCGATAAGTGGCAGCGAGAGCGAGAATATCGATTGATCAAAGAACTATGGGCATTCGAGAGTGATCGCATTGCGGTGCGCTTCGCTTATGAGTGGCACGACAATCTAAACCAGTGGTATCGCAGTTATGGTAACGAGAACTGGGAGTTCACTGCAGCGGGGCTTATGCGAGCCCGACACGCCAGCATCAACGATCTACCCATTAAGGAATCCGAACGTCTATTTCACTGGTCTCAAGGTCGACGTCCCGAAGATCATCCCGGACTGGACGAATTGGGCATTTAAAAGACGCCATTCAAACCAACCCTAACACTCAAAAAAGGCAACGAGATATCATGAGCACAATTAAACTTTATCGACACCCTCTGTCGGGCCACTCTCACAGGGCACAGCTGTTACTGTCACTACTGGGAGTCAACGCGGAGATGATCAATGTAGACTTGGGCAACGGTGAGCACAAACAACCAGCTTTTCTGGCTAAAAACTCACTTGGGCAAGTGCCCGTACTAGAAGACGGCGATACCGTGATCGCAGACTCCAATGCCATTCTCGTGTACCTTGCCAGTAAGTATGACAGCAGTAACAGCTGGCTTCCCATTGACGGCAATGCTTCCGCGCAGGTTCAGCGTTTCCTCTCCATTGCTGCAGGTCCGCTTGCACTGGGCCCGGCAACAGCCCGCCTGGTCAATGTGTTCGGAGCGAACCTGGATCATCAGAAAGCTATCGAGATTTCACACAATCTGCTCCGTGTTTTGGAGGCTCATCTGCAAGATCGAGACTGGCTGACAGGTGACAGGCCCACCATCGCCGATATCGCCAACTACAGCTATACGGCGCATGCACCTGAAGGTGATGTAGCGCTGGAGGCATACGCGAATGTTCAAGCCTGGCTAAACAGGATTGAGGCGTTACCGGGCTTTCTACCTATGCAAACATCGGCAGTGGGACTCGCCGCCTGAGGCGGAAAGTCTGCACAAATATGCCGGGAATGCGATCCGAGCTGTTGATAGCATGACCAGTGGCTCGATCGCCAGAAACCCCGAATTATTTTGTACTGGTCGGTGGTAAGCTATTCACCTACCCACGAATTTTTCAGAAGACTCTGCGTATGCGACATGACGCCAATGGGACAGTTGCCTCGAAGACTCTGCAGGTCCGACGGGTACCGTTTACCTTCTCGTTAGACAACGCAGGACATTGGAATCGCGCGAAACCCGAGTTCTCCCACATCGTGAACAGTGCCTCGCTGGCGATGCCATATCTGGAACCCTATCTGATTCGCTCCATGCGAGAGGCGAGGCCGGAGATACAGGATACAGAACTTCAGCGCGATCTGGATCTGTATATAGGACAGGAGGCAACCCACTTTCGACAGCACAAGGCGTTCAACAAAACACTCTCACTCGCTGGCTATGAATCGGTACAGAGCCTGGAAAAAGTACTGGAAGCAGACTACCAAAATCTGGGACAGCAGCGGTCCCTGCGCTTCAATTTGGCCTATGCCGAAGGTTTTGAATCGATGGCACTGGCCATCGGCCACATGCTCATCGAGGACAGGCATTACCTGTTTGGTAACAGTGACACGGAAGTGGCCTCGCTAATACTGTGGCACTTTGTAGAAGAGATAGAGCACAAAAATGTGGCGTTCGATGTATTCGAGCATCTTTACGGTGGCTACTTCTCGCGCATCGGGGGCTTGCTTTACGCCACTGGCCATATTTTTCTTCGCACAGGACAAGGTTACCGGGCGCTGCTGAAAGAGGACGGACTGTGGCAGGACAGCGCGAGCCGCTGGCAGCTCACCAAAATATTACTGCGCATTTTCGGTAAGCTGTTACCCAAGTGGCTACGCATTTTTCTGCCGTGGTACCACCCGCGCAAAATTCCAGACCCGGACTGGGGTAGAGCCTGGTCACAACTCTACGATGAGAATCCGCAATCCTCTGCAGCGCTCGATACCAGAAATCTAAATGGCGCAGTACCTATTGCTGCTTCGGCGAACTAGGAAGAACGATCTATGAAACCTGATTCATATGACACGATAGAATCGCGTATGCAAGCGTTGCTGTTCTTGAACGGAATCGGGCTGTTTGTTGCCGGCATTGTCTTTGGCTGGGTATGGTTTTTTCACCTTCTGGGTGAGATCGTGCTCTGGCCATTGCCTGTGCAGATCGAGATAGACATACCCGGAGATTCTCGGGGCTTCCGAATGGGACACATGGAAGCTATAACGCAGGGCCTGCTAGTGATGGCTCTCGCATTTGGCGGTCAGTTCATGCGCTTGACTCGCAAGCAGTTTCAAATTTTATTCTGGTCGGCGCTGATTTGTGCCTGGATGTTCACCTTGCCAGCCATGGCCAATGCATTGTTTGAAACGCGGGGACTGGCATTTGGTGGCGGTCCATTCAAGCCGGCGCTCGCTAACGACATTATCTATTTGCTGGGATGGCCCCCCATCATCGCAGTACACGTTCTCTTTGCTATAGCTTCTCTGGGCGTGTTTCGCTATCTCAAGGAAGATCGCAAGGATAAATCCACGTAATCAGTTTGATTGTTCGTAGTAGTATTAGTCTCTCCAGATAACCTTATCTACCAAGCGGAACCTATGAGCGAGCTACCGTTACTTCGATTCATCCCATTCAGGCGTAGCGATATCGTTCAGCTATGCCTGGAGCAGGGCTCGCTTGATCAACCCGATCAGCAGCAGTTTCTATTGGCCAGAAAAAAGCTGGAACTGCACTTCCAGAACGAGTTCCACGGGATCAAGCAGACACTGAAGGATGCCTATGCGCCGCTGGACCCAGACGCTGATACCCGCACAATTGCAAGCCTGGAAACGCAGACACCCTCCTCCAGCCTGAACGAATTGCTGGCCGATGTGTTGGAGCGGGCGAACTATGAGCGGGTAACCGACAAAGGACTACAGCGAGCACTGAAATCGTCTTCATTGTTTCAGGTACGTCTGTTTGTCGACCTTGATGATTTCGACGAAGTGCTTTTGTATACCCGTGGCGCAAGTCGGCGCGAGGAAACACTCAAGGAACTGTTCGGGTTGTGGCGGAGAAAGGTTCGCTTCACCAACTATGACCGCGTACTGCTGTACATACGGCTCAAAAGTGACGTGGACAGTGACAGCACCCTCGGCGACTGCCAACCCGGCAGCACCGTTCTGAGACTGTTTCAAAATGTACCGGAGGCCGATCTGGAGATGTTGTTTCCGAACATCCGGGTGGGCATGCGAACGCTGGATAAACTGATGGTAGGCGTTCCAGCACTGGTTAGTGGCGGCCTGGTGCTCACCACCAAGATGGGCACAACACTGTTACTGCTTGGATCTTTGCTGGGTTTTTGGCTGGGACTGTCCAGCGAACCCGTACAGCTGGATAAGGCCGCATTTATCGTGCTATCTGC
>CALINF010000062.1 GCA_938045215.1 uncultured Halieaceae bacterium
TGAATAAAGGGTACATAGTTTTCATTGCGCTCAGTGGGCAAACTACGTCCCTTGGCGCTGACGATACCTGCGGTAGCCGAATAATCCAGTCCGAAGGGTGATCCGATGGCCAACACCCACTCGCCAACGTCCAGATCATCATCGTCACTCAGGCTCAGCTGTGGCAGGTCTTCGCCATTGATCTTCAGCAATGCCAGATCCGAGCGTGGATCGGTGCCAATCACTTGGGCCTCAAGTTCACGTCGATCGCTCAAGCGCACAAGCACTGATTTCGCATCCTCAACGACATGATTGTTGGTCACGATATAACCATCACTGGAGAAGATGAACCCAGAGCCCATCGACATCCGTTGCCGCTGCCCCTGGGGAGGAGCTCCGCGAAATTCGAAAAATCGACGCAGATACTCTGGAATCTCCTCCGTATCATACGGACTCTGCTGCGCACGCTGCACATTGTATTCGACGACAATTTTGACCACCGCCGGCGAGCTCTTCTTCACTATCTCGCGAAAGTCAGGCAGAGACGCAGCACCGGCAATAGCCGACGTCAGCAGCAGTGAACCCAAGAAAAACAGCACAAAGGATCGAAACAACGTGGTCATAAAAATTCCTTACTCACTTAAAGAATACGTGATGTCAGACGAACGACACGGGGTTAGTCTGCGAGACAACACGTCGAAGCAGTTTGGGTTGTAACGCCGCATTGTGTCTGTGTAAGCGGGCATGCAGTCTGACCAGACCAAAGCCCAGGCCAAAACCAATACCGGCCCCAAGCAACGACTGCAGATCTTCAGATAGAAGTGCTGACATACCCGGCACACGCGAAGCAAGCGCTGCTCCACCCAGCATCATTAACACAGGCATGATATACACTATCAATGAACCTCGGAGAATCACTTCTTCCGGAAGCGTAACCTCCACCTGGTCATCAACATGACAATGTGATGCCTGCAAATCATTGCCAACCAGAACCCGCACCAGCCCCTTGGAACCGGCGCTGACTTCATTGAGCAAGCCATGCCCACATCCCTTGCGGGCGGAGCACGCCCCACAGGTAGTCTTGCGCAGGGTCTCCACCCATACGCCGTCTTGTTCAACAGCAACAACGCGACCGGTTTCTACCAACATCAGTTCGCTCGTCTTATAGCGTCAGTCACCATTCTAGCGGTATTAACGGGTACTTCTCCAATAACGGTAATCAGAACAGGGAATTCACCCGCACGCATCCCACGGGTGTAGGATGTAGTGCTACCCCAACGAACAACGCCTTCACCAGGGGCTATAGCCACATCTAATGGCTCCAAAAACACAGAAAATACGGCAAGACCATCGGTGAACGATCGTTGGCCATCACTGGATGAAACAGGCTGTGTCGCTGTAAAACCTGGTGGCAACCAGGCTACCGTCCAGTCAAAATCCACTTCAGGCAGAGACTGAACATCCTGCGAAGGGTGCTCGGCTTCGTGCACAACAGCGACATTCTCACGCGGCTTCGGTACAGGGCCATAAGTAATATCGGCATACGCAAAGCGTTCCAGCTTGGTATTACCTCGGTCCATTGTCGTTGCCTGCAATAGCAGACCTGTCTCTCGATCCAGGTACAGAATATAGCCATAGCGATAGACATCGCGCGGCATCACGTTAAGACGCACGGACTCACGATCGGCAATCCTCTGCCCCTGCCCGAGTTCAAACCGATAGTAGTTGGCGATTCCACACTCGCCAGCGGCCAGATCATTGCCCATTTCCAACAGCTGCTGTCCCGGATGAACACACTCTGGTGCATGCTGCTGCCGCAAAACCTGGGCGCCCTGTCCCGTCAGGCGGGTAAACGATTCTGTTACACCAGTGTCATCTGCGACGTGTGAGACCTGCATCACTTCAAGATCGTCGCCGCGTTGAAACGTGACAACACCATGATAGGCAGAGGCATGCGCACTCTGAGACATCTTCTTCAGCCATTCAATTGCTTGCGGATCGGTATCTCTGCATACATCTGTCTGCGCGTAAACTGCGGGTGCAAGCAGTAAACCGGCAAGCAGAGCTACGAATGGCATATTCATCGTTAATCGCACTCTATTGCTTAATCGTGGGAACCCGGGCGAATGGAATAAGGCCCTGTGGCGTATTCAAGGCTGCCTGCTCCGCATGTGCCTGACCAAACTGCTTGAGGCGCAAGCGAGCCAGTTCTCGATAGGCCGTATGACTGGCAGGGCGCAGCGCCGGCACTGCCTGGCTACCATAGCTTGCACGAACCGGGGTAGCGCCCAGGGTGTTAACCATGCCAACAGGTGCCATACCTGCTATCACGTTATCTGCCTGCTCTGGACCAGTGTTGCCTAACTGACTCAACTGCTGACCACCCAAAACCACAGTAGCAGCCACTGACGCCGCAACGGCAAAACTGGCCACCGGACGCATCAGCCGCTGAACTGCCGAGCTTAGCGATGGCTTCTCCTGTGCGATGGCATCACGTACACGCTGGGAAAGATCGATCTCGCGATGTTCAAGGTTTTGGCCCTTCAGCGCGTCGCGCGCAACGTGATATCGCACCCATGTCTGACGCAAATCATCAGTCGCAGCCACTTCGCGCAGCAAGCGTTCGACTTCCAGTTCATTGGCTTCATCATCCATCAGGGCAGATAGCGACTCGCGCAATTTTTCACTCATGTTAGATACATCCCTCGTGCCGGGCACGATTCCTGACTGTTTGATCCATCTGGCACCGCCAGACGGTTGTTGTTTGGATTCATATCTCTCCCTCGAGCTGAACCCTGACTTTTGCATCGATGGCTTCGCGCGCCCGAAAAATTCTCGATCGAACGGTTCCCACCGGGCAATCCATCACCTCTGCGATGTCCTCATAACTCAGACCATCGAACTCACGTAAAGTTACCGCAGCTCGCAGGTCATCGGGCAGCTCCGCTATCGCGCCTTCTATTACCGCCTTCAGCTCCGCACCAAACAGCGCTGTCTCAGGGGTTTCGATGTCGCGCAGCGCACCGCCTGCTTCAAAGTGCTCGGCATCCTCAACCTCCACATCGCTTCCAGGCGGTCGACGAGAGCGAGAAACGAGATGGTTCTTGGCGGTATTGATAGCAATGCGGTAAAGCCAGGTATAAAAGGCGCTGTCGCCGCGAAATCGTGGCAGCGCTCGATAGGCCTTAATAAACGCTTCCTGAGCGACATCCTGCACCTCGTCAGCATCATGTACATAGCGGCTGATAAGCCCCATAATCTTGTGCTGATACTTCATCACCAGCAGGTCAAAGGCACGAGAATCGCCCTTTTGCACCTTGGCAACCAATTGCTTGTCTGTAAGTTCAGCCGTCACGCCCTAACCTCTCCCTAGTCCATGACATGACTGCCCTGGTGGTGCATCCTTACCCGCTGCAGAGATAGACCGTGGGCTTTGGCAAAAGTTCGCAGAACGGCAATAATCACAATGCTCAACACAGCGCGCGGCAGCAAAAGTCGTCAAACCAGCATTTCCTTCCAGCAGCATGACTCGTCTATACTCATACCTCGCTGGCACAGTCTCTCCTAAGTCATTGAGCCGCATAATATATTTCCGCCATGGAGGCGGCAAGAACTGTCACTATGCCACAACGCTTCGAACATGACGTGCTAATCATCGGCAGCGGGGCAGCAGGTCTCAGCCTGGCGCTGCACCTGCCTGACCACTACCGGATTGCAGTATTGACCAAGGCCAATGTCAACGAGGGCTCAACCTACTGGGCCCAGGGCGGCATGGCGGCCGTGCTGCACAACCGGGATACTGTCGACTCGCACGTGGAGGACACTATCAGGGCCGGCGCAGGATTGTGCCGGCGCGAAGCAGTTGAGTTCACCGTGCGCAACAGTCGGCGCTGCGTCGAGTGGCTTGTTGAGCAAGGTGTGGATTTTGACCTGCGCGATGACGCCGGGGTGCCAAAAGAACGCGAATTTCACCTGACGATGGAAGGCGGCCATAGCCATAGACGTATCATACATTCGGCTGACCGCACCGGTCGGGCCATTTCCGAGGTATTGACAGAGCGCGCCCAGCAATCTGCCAATATTGAGATGTTCACCCATCGCGTGGCGGTTGATCTTGTGGTGCACAACGGGCATTGCAGCGGTGCTTATATTCTGGATGAAAAACACGAGCGCGTGGACCTGTTTCAGGCACGGGCGGTTGTCATCGCCACCGGCGGCGCCAGCAAAGCCTACCTCTACACCAGCAACCCCGATGGCGCCAGCGGTGACGGCATCGCCATGGCCTGGCGCGCTGGCTGTCGAGTCGCCAACCTGGAGTTCAATCAATTCCATCCGACATGCCTTTATCACCCAAAGGCCAAGTCTTTCCTGGTTACCGAAGCCGTTCGCGGCGAGGGAGGAAAGCTACTGCTGCCCGATGGCACAGCGTTTATGCAGCACTTCGATGATCGTGGCGAGCTAGCCCCGCGTGACATTGTTGCCAGGGCGATAGATCACGAGATGAAGCGGCTGGGCGCTGATTGCGTGTTTCTGGATATCTCGCACAAACCCCGCGCGTTTCTTGAGTCGCACTTCCCCACTATCATGGAGCGCTGCTCGCAACTGGGCATCGACATGGCGACCGAGCCTATACCCGTCGTGCCGGCCGCGCACTACACCTGTGGTGGCATCGTTGTTGATACGCACGGGCGCACAGATGTCAAAGGACTCTATGCGATCGGAGAATCATCCTGTACTGGCCTGCATGGCGCCAATCGTATGGCCAGCAATTCTCTGCTTGAGTGCATTGTCTATGCGGAGTCAGCTGCAAAGCACATCGACACCACGCTGGCAGATGCCCCAACCCTCACAGAAATGCCCGTCTGGGATGAAAGTCAGGTGACAGACTCCGACGAGGATGTCGTTATCTCCCACAACTGGGATGAATTGCGCAGATTCATGTGGGACTACGTAGGCATCGTGCGAACAAACAAGCGCCTGCAGCGCGCGCAGCATCGCGCGCAACTGCTTCAAGCAGAAATCGCGGAGTATTACAGCAACTACAAGGTCAGCAATGATCTGCTCGAACTGCGCAATCTTGCCATGGTGGCGGAGCTCATGATCCAGTGCGCACTGCAACGCAAGGAGAGCCGTGGGCTGCACTTTACGCTGGACTATCCTGATCTCCTGGACGAAGCAAACGACACTATCCTCACACCCGAGAATTCAACTTTGCAGACTGCTGATTGAGCTGACGCCGTAAATAGCGCAACCCCGCAGATTCTGCGCTATCGTTAAACAGTATGCAGCTCCACCGCTGGCCGCGAGCGGGGTGTCTGGCATCTTCGATCTCAAGCAGTGTCAGTCGCACACAAAATGGCAACAGAAGTGTCGCAGGTGCGGGCTCAACAAAAAACGACTGACCGGCTATGCTCAGTTGCCATCGGCCTGAGGGAAACGTAAGGATTGCTCCCTCCAGGGACTGCTGCCGGGTGTGTTTCCAAAGCTCCAGCATCGGTATTGCCAGCAGCAGCGCAGGCGCTACTGCCACAGCGATAGCCACCTGTATCAGGGCGATCAGCACCAACAAGCCCAGTAATCCATGCGCGAGAGTAAAACACCGAGAGCTAACGATCTTCAGGTGGGGTACGGGCGTACTCGAGGATAGTGCGGACAATAGCGGCAAGCTCCGGGTCGTCAGGGATTTTGCGTCCGAGAAACCAGCCAAAAAGCTCCTGATCTTCGCATAGCATGAGGTCGCGATAGCGATTCTTATCGTTGTCGTCCAAGCCAGCGTAGCGCGCAGAAACAAATGGCTCCAACACCAGGTCCAACTCCAGCATGCCCCGGCGGCTGGCCCAACGCATTCGATTGACGTCCTGTTCATCTATCATAGGTCTATCATCGTCTCTGGTCGTCGTCATAACTGGCCATTATAGCGCTTGAGATGGCCATACGGTGTTGGGCTGACAGACTAACCAGTTACGCCTATGATAGCCAACGCCACCCACTCGCCAGTATTCATACGAGGAGCTCGCTTGAGCGCTTATCTCACCAGCCTCACCAACGAAAGCCTGATTCACTTTCAGGGACCCGACACTGTTACGTTCCTGCAGGGCCAGGTCACCTGTGACGTACGCAAGGTAAGCCAAACGAGCAGTCTGACAGGAGCTTACTGCACCCCCAAGGGTCGCGTCATCGTGGACTTCCTGCTAGGTCAAGCCGGGCCAGACCACTGGTTGATGCGCGTGCGTAGAGACATTGCAGAGCACACCGCACAAACTCTGTCCAAGTATATTGTGTTCTCAAAGTCGGAACTCGATTCGCAGCGCAACGACTGGGCGGTAATGGGCTGCTGGGGCGACAAAGCAGGCAGCATGCTAGGGGAACACTTTGGAGAGGTACCCAGCACACTGCAGGCAAGCGCTGGCACCGAGGATGCGATGATCA
>CALINF010000063.1 GCA_938045215.1 uncultured Halieaceae bacterium
CTCGACTTTCCCGGCAAGGATGACGCCGAGGTTAAGGGTGTGACCTTAACAGCCAATATTGATCTCAATGACAAGATGACGCTGACCTCCATCACCGGCTACAACGAGCATGATTGGACCTATCAGGAAGATTGGGACGGCACACCAAGTGATGTTGCTGGGTACGTTCAGGACCAGGATGGGGACTACTTTAGTCAAGAACTGCGTCTCAACGTGGAAGCCAGTGAAGATTTGAAATGGTATGTGGGTGCTAGTGTCTACCAGGAAGATGTTACAGCAAAATTGAGTAACGATACTGGCGATACCACCCCCTATTTTACGGCGCTATATACTGAGTACTTTGATGATCCTTATCTGGGTGCTTACTACGGCGCTTATGCCGGTTATTTCACAGGGGGCCTCGAGACCAATTCGACAAAAGGGGAATATTCCGGCTGGGCTGTCTACGCCGACTTGACCTATCAACTGACGGAGAAGATGGATGTCAGCGTAGGCGCACGTTACACCTATGATGAAAAAGAGGCTAAGACCGATATCCAGGGGGGAGGTTTTGTCTGGCCTGTGGTAACGCCTACCCCGGTCAAGGGCAAAGAGGATTGGGATGATCTGTCACCCCGGATCACCCTGCGTTACTTTACCGATGACAATACGATGTTGTTCGGCTCTGTGACAGAGGGCTATAAATCGGGTGGCTTTGGTACCGACAATGTCACCTCCTTCACCGCCTCAGAAAACCCCTACATTGCGGTAGCCCTACCTGACGCAGCGCTTGATGATTTCGACCCGGAAACGATTATCTCATACGAGGTCGGTGCTAAAGGCGACCTTGCTGGCGGTCGATTGCAATATGGAATAAGCGCCTACTACTACAACTACGAGGATCTGCAGACAGTTATTATCGAGGTTGGCAAAGCGCTTGTTGAGAACATAGGCGAGGTCGATGGCATGGGTGTGGAGCTGGATCTGCGCGCAGCAATTAATGACAATTGGGACATCTTCTTGGGGTCTGCCTGGAGTGATACTGATATTGATGATATTCCTTTGGACGTGTGCGCAGAGCCCAGTGGTAGCACATGCAACGGTAATCGTCTTGCATTTAACCCGGAGTGGATGGTTTCCGGTGGTATCAATGCGCACTATCCCTTTGGTGGCGGTGAAGTGGCCGCCGAGCTGGAATTTTCCTGGCAGGATCAGTTCTACAGCGGGCTTGAAAACACAAGTGGCGACTCCGTTGATAGTGTGGGCTTTGTTAACCTGCGAACCGGCTGGAACAGTAATCAGAACTGGAGTGTGTCTGTCTATCTAGAGAACGTTTTCGATGAAGAATCCTTTGCCGCGCGTAGTACTGGTTATTTCGGGTATAACGCTGCTCCTACGCAACCTCGAACTGCTGGTGTGGATCTTAGCTATACCTTTTAGGGGTGAAGCAGTAGTTCATTTCAGATCACGCTCCACTTTGGGAGACGATTTATCGCCTCCCTTTTTTATGACATTTCAACTAGCCTGTTTGTACAATGGATCACGATAAAGCAGCTATCTAACACATCATAAAGCTGTCAAAGGCGATAGGTGGGCACATTGACCAGGACAACTACTAGCAGCGCTCAAGCTCGAGCAACCGTCCAAGACATTATCGCGCGAGGCTTTCGGGCACTGTCTCAAGGCAATCTGAGCGAGGCACGGGGTTGCTGTATGACCATACTCAGGCAGCACCCGGATAATGAACAAACACACTTTCTGGTCGGCCTGATTGGGTTGGCCAGTAACGACCATGAAAAGGCGGCACTGGCGTTCAATTCCGTTACCAGTCTCAACCCCAGCCATGTGGCAGCGTGGGCCCACCTTGCAAAACTACGGGCACAAAGTGGGCAGATTAACCGGGCCGACCACGCATTGGCCATGGCAGTACAGCATGAAAATGGCGATATAGCCGAGGTACAGGATGTTATAGCGTCGTCCTATTCCATGCTGGGAGAGCATCAGACGGCAAATCAGTGGTTTAAAAAGGCCGCTGCCAAAGCCCCAGACAATCTGTCGATTGCCGTTAATCTTGCCAATAGTCAGATATACCTTGGTGAAACGGACGCGGCGAAATCTCAGCTGGTCAAGGTGTTGGAACTTGCGCCCAACAATGGGCAGGCTCATTGGTTGCTGTCGGGGCTTTCTAAAGCGGAGAACAATACCCACGTAACACAGATTGAAAGCATTCTGACTTCTAACCCGGTACCCACCCAGGCCGAAGCATTCTTGTGCTACGGCGCAGGAAAGGAATGCGAAGATCTGGAAGACTGGGACCGAGCCTTTGCCTATTTTGAGCGCGGTGCGAGAGCGCGGCGCAAGCATGTCAGCTTTGACAATGCCAAGGAAGAAGAAGCGTTTAATGCGCTAAAGAATACGTACACCGAACAGTGGTTGGCGACCAAATCTAACTATTGCGATACGCAGGCCCCCATCTTTATTGTTGGCCAGCCTCGCACGGGTACTACCCTGGTTGAGCGCATTGTCACGTCTCACTCGCAGGTACATTCGGCTGGTGAGTTGATGCACTTTGGTAATGCGGTCCGACGCCAATGTAACTATGACGGCAGTGAGCGATTCTCTGCTTCGCTATTTGAGTCTGCCGCAAGCCTGGATGGAAAAAAGCTGGGCACAACCTATATGGAAAGCACCAGTAAACTAAGGGGGACAACCCCACATTTTGTCGACAAGCTTCCGTATAACTACCAGTATTTGCCGCTCATTCTGGCTGCGTTGCCCAATGCCAAGATCATCCACCTGGTACGGGACCCGATGGATGTGTGTTTTTCAGTCTACAAACAGTTGTTTGCTGATGCGTATCCACACTCTTACGACCTTGAAGAAATGGCCCGGCATTTTGTACGCTACTACCGTTTGATGGATATCTGGCGACAGCGCTTCCCTGGACGCTTTCTTGATGTGCGTTATGAAGAGGTGGCAGCTGATGTGGAAGCCCAGGGCAGACGTGTGATTGACTACTTACAACTACCCTGGGAGCAGGCGTGTGCCAATTTTCATCAGCAGGAGACGGCGGTCACTACTGCCAGTGCCGTGCAGGTAAGGCAGCCCGCGCATACGCGTTCTGTAGGGCGGTGGCGCCGCTATGAAAAACAATTGCGTCCAGTATGGGAGATACTTATTCAGGAAAATATTGTTGACGGATCTGAAATGTAACATAGCAACAGGAACGCTCAATTCTATTAGTCCCTGCGCGCAATTTGAGATGCTGTTCGTGCTAATGTAGCGGCATTGGGGCATTTCACGTGTCAACTTTTCTGGGTGATTCCATGGCAGGCGAGCGCAAGCAAGAGATCTTACAAGCGGCAATTGAAATAATTGCGGACGAGGGCTACGGGAGTTTAAGTATGCGCGCCCTGGCACGTGCCAGCGGTATGAAGCTGGGTGCGCTGCAATATCACTTCCGTACCTGGGAAGATCTGCTTCGTGCACTGGTGAGCTACATCGAGAACGAAATAATTGAGCGATTCGAAGCGCGAAGCCTAAATGAGGACTCGGCGAGTGTGCAGGAAATCGCTGCCTTTATGCTCGACGATACTACCGGCACCTCAGATAGCTCGCTCGGCGACAGGCTTTGGCCACAATTGTGGGCGATGGAGCAGGTGGAGCCATTGGTATCTGACCTGCTCGAGGATGTTTATGCCAGATATTTGGAACTGCTCGAGGGCGCAATGCGAGCGGCGGGAATCAAATCCCCGCGTGTAGAGGCGCTTTGGCTGATGTCTTTGTTGGAGGGTGAATCACTTTTCACCGGTGCCGGTAGGCGCTGGGAGGGCGACAGAAAAGCTGTGCGCGCTGCTATCCTGAAATTGATTGGTGAAAGATACTGAGCCGTGTCAGGAGCTGAAACTTCCTGGAGAGTAAAGAGCACAGCCTGGAACAGCGCCTCATCGCGTTAAACCTCTCCCCGCCGAAACAACATAGCCAGCGCATAGCAGACCTTACCAGGTCACGCTTTAGTCAGGCTGAACATCCCTTTGTACTCAAGCTCCCGCGCGGTAACAGCGCCGCGACAGTCTCGCCGAACGCTTTACATGTCGGGTGACATGTTTTAGCATATTCAACGCCGCGCTCAGGTATGGATGACGCCAGTGCGCGTGATCGTATGCATGAAATATGCACAATCAAAAGTTACCTCATTGCAGACGGGATCTACGAAAGGTTGGGTATGAGTTGAGAAATCAACACAGGCTTGAGCGCGAAAAAACGGAAGTTTATTGATAAACGAGACGGAGAAGAGTTTTGAGCACAACACTATCACTTGCTAATCAAATTAGTCGTTTTGGGTTTTGGTCAGTCATCGTGGTGATCTTAACTACTGTTGTCGCCATGTTTCTCCCTTTGGATGCCCCCGGTGGTTATACCGCTGAGCACACAGATCGTGTGGCTTGGCTTGCTGCAAACAGAGGTGTGTTTATTGCTGGCTGGTTAAACCAGATAGCAGCAATGTTCAGTCTATCTGCTGCGCTGGCATGCGGGGCCTGGGTGATCGCCGACAGAAATCCATTGCGTGCGATACTGGCGGCGCTGTTTGTGGCGATGGCTACGATGGCATTTATCATCCCCAAATTTA
>CALINF010000064.1 GCA_938045215.1 uncultured Halieaceae bacterium
TCCAGTGTGAGTTCTGCTTGCTGCATGGTGTCAGTATACGCCTGTGCGCTGCGGCCGAATTTGTCTGTGGTTATCAAAGCCGCTATCCCTATAATAGCGGTACGTCTGTCAGCTCCAGTTTACGGGACACTGACACCATTACCTACTCAGCAAGCTTCACGCAGCCAATGCTTGTGGCAGGAATAGTACTGTTGTGACACAAACGCCAAAAAAAGTCATCGTCCTGGGGGCCGGCGGTCAGCTGGGAAGAGAGCTCGTTGCAAGCAGGCCTGCGGGAGTTGAATGCCTGCCCTACACGCGCTCGCAGCTCGATGTCACTGATTCTGAGGCAATAACTGGAATTCTGCGCGAGCAAGGGGCTCAGGTGGTGATTAACGCCGCGGCCTACACCGCCGTAGATAAGGCAGAGTCTGAACCGGAGCAGGCCATAGCCGGCAATGTTACTGGCCCAGGTGTGTTGGCAACTGCTTGTGCGCAGGCACATTGTCGGCTTATTCACGTGTCAACAGACTTCGTCTTCGATGGCGCTGCAAGCGAGCCGTATACGCCCGCTAGTGTAACCTCGCCTCTGGGTGTTTACGGCCAGACCAAACGCGATGGTGAGAGAGCCGTGATGTCGGCCCTGCCTGGTGCGCTGATTGTACGCACGGGCTGGGTATACTCGGCTCACGGCAGCAACTTTGTAAAAACCATGTTGCGATTGATGAGCGAGCGCGAAGAGCTCAGCGTGGTAGCCGACCAGGTGGGTACGCCTACGTGGGCGGCAGGTCTGGCAGAGGTTCTGTGGGCGTTTGCCGTCAGGCCTGATCTTGCCGGCATTTACCACTGGAGTGATGCCGGTGTTTGTAGCTGGTACGATTTCGCGGTTGCGATACAGGAGGAGTGCGAGTCGCGAGGCCTGCTGAATCGCACCGTGCCAATCACACCAATCGCGGCGGCCGCCTATCCAACACCGGCGCGCAGGCCTGCGTATAGCGTGCTGGATAAGTCGGACACGTGGTCGGATTTGGGAATGAGGGGTGTGCACTGGCGGGTTCAGTTACGCGCCATGCTGGAACAGTTACAGGAGAGTAAAGATGTCTGACGTGGTGATGGTCACCGGAGCAGCGGGGTTCATTGGTGCTAACTTCGTCCACTATTGGACCAGGCATCATCCTGATGACACTGTGGTGGCCTATGATGCGCTGACCTATGCAGGTAATCGCGAGAACTTGACAGGCCTTGAGGGTCGCGAAAGTTTCCACTTTGTGCATGCAGATATTTGTGATCAGGACAGGGTGGAGGCAACCCTGCGTGACCACAGCGTTAATCGCATCGTACACTTTGCCGCCGAGAGTCATGTTGACCGCTCGATTACGGGTCCCGATGCCTTCATCGAAACCAATATTGTCGGTACTCATTCGCTGTTGAAGGCGGCGCGAGAAGTGTGGCTTTCAGGGAGTGGTATGGAGCATCGGTTTCACCATGTGTCTACCGATGAGGTATACGGCTCTCTGTCCGCCAATGCGCCAGGCTTTCATGAAGAACAGAAGTACGAACCCAATTCCCCCTATTCGGCGAGCAAGGCGGCCTCAGATCACCTGGTGCGTTCCTACCTGCATACCTTTGGCCTCCAGGTCACTACCAGCAATTGCTCCAACAACTATGGGCCGTATCACTTCCCCGAGAAGTTGATTCCCCTGTGCATCACCAACATCCTGCGCGGACGGTCACTGCCGGTGTACGGCGATGGTAGTAATATTCGCGATTGGCTCTATGTTGAGGACCACTGCCGCGGCATCGAACAAGTGCTTCAGCAAGGTGTTGTGGGAGAAACGTACAATATAGGTGGCAACAATGAATGGAATAATCTCGACATCGTGACCTTGCTGTGTGATCGGCTGGACGCGCGATTCGCTGCTGATGAAACGCTTGCCGGTTTGTACCCGGACGCCCCCGCTATCGCGGGTAAGTCGGCGCGGGAACTGATTGTGTTTGTAGAGGATCGTGCAGGCCACGATTGGCGCTATGCGATCGATGCCAGCAAAATCAGCAAGGATCTAGGTTATAGCCCGCATGAGAGTTTTGAGACGGGCATCGAACGCACACTGGACTGGTTTCTAGCGAATGAAACCTGGTGGCGCCCACTTCTCCCGCGAGACTAACGAAGGGCTTGTACTAGTCGAACAGCGGAATCTCGCCCCACGCAAGGCCAGCCTGATCCTTCTCGGAGAGTTGCGGCTCTCCGCCTAGTGTCGTCGGCCAGTCTATTGCCACAGTAGGGTCATCGAAGGACAGGCAGACTTCGCTCGTGGGATCGTAAAAGTTACTGCATTTGTACTGGAAGTCGGCGTAGTCAGACGTAACGTAAAACCCGTGAGCAAAACCAGGTGGCACCCACAGCATTTTGTGAGTCTTTGCATCGAGGGTGACGCCATACCATTGTCCGAATGTTTCGGAAGAGCGGCGCAGATCCACGGCTACATCAAAGACGGAGCCAGCACTAACCCGTACCAGCTTACCCTGTGTGTTCTCGGTCTGATAATGCATGCCCCGCAGTATTCCTCGGGCAGAACGGCTGTGGTTATCCTGGACAAACTCCAGATCCAATCCGTTGTCTCGAAATTTCTGCTGGTTCCAGGTTTCCATGAAAAAGCCCCGTGCGTCGCCAAATACACGCGGCGTGATTAATAGAACGTCCTTCAAAGTTGTGGTTTCAATAATCATTGAAAACAACTCCTTCTTCACGAAGCAAGCGCTGTAGATAAACGCCGTAGCCACTTTTTTCCAGCGGTGCCGCCAGTGCCAGCAATTGTTCGGCGTCGATATAGCCCATGCGGTATGCCACTTCTTCCGGGCACGCAATCTTCAGGCCCTGGCGTTCCTCTACCACGCGGATAAAACTGGCAGCGTCCAGCAGTGAGTTGTGGGTGCCGGTATCCAGCCACGCGGTGCCGCGGCTCATGACTTCTACCTGCAGGTCACCTCGCTGCAGGTAGACGTTGTTGATGTCAGTAATTTCCAGCTCGCCCCGTGCGGAGGGTTTAACCGATTTGGCAATGTCGACCACATCGTTGTCGTAGAAATACAGGCCGGTTACCGCATAGTGTGATTTGGGGTTCGCGGGTTTTTCCTGGATATCCTGAGCAACACCGGCTGCGTCAAACGACACTACGCCGTAGCGCTCTGGGTCCTGTACGTAGTAGGCAAATACAGAGGCCCCAGTGGTCCGGCTCGCGGCATTGTGCAGTTTCGTGGTGAATCCGCCGCCGTAGAAAATGTTGTCACCCAATACCAGGCTGGCTGGCGAGTTGCCGATAAACGACTCACCCAGGATGAAGGCCTGTGCTAATCCGTCCGGGCTCGGTTGAACGGTGTACTGTATGTTGATGCCCCAGTTGGAGCCGTCACCTAATAGCTCGGAGAATGCTGCTTGATCCCGGGGTGTTGTGATCACCAGAATGTCGCGGATGCCGGCGAGCATAAGAGTGGCCAATGGGTAGTAAATCATCGGTTTGTCGTACACCGGCATTAGCTGCTTGCTTACCGTGCTGGTCAGCGGGTGCAGGCGGGTCCCGGAGCCGCCGGCGAGAATAATCCCTTTGTAAATCGTTGGGTCAACGTGTGATGTGGTGGTGTTATCCATCAACAAGGTCCTTTACGTAGATAGATGGAGTATATCGGGAAGTCCACTCCGGGGGTGAACCTTGAAGCAACGGATTGTGGCTGGCCGCGAGAAGGGGTGGAATTTTGATCAATCACTGTTAAAATCCGCGATCGTTTTGCCTGCGCGCCAGTGAAATATGGCCACCAATCCATGTTGTTCACATGGAACCGCATGCTCCGCATACACTGATTCAATGCCCAAGGAGGCTGCCATCCGGCATCTAGACACCTTACACCGTGATGCCAGCGCTTCACCGGTGGCTGCCTCCTCGAATGTCGTGGCTCCCCAACCCGCCCAGCGACCGCTGCGAATTGCACTACTGGGTTACCGGAGTCAGCCTTATGGCGGAGGGCAGGGCGTCTACCTTCGATATCTCAGCAAGGCTCTGGTTGAGGCGGGGCACCAGGTGGATGTTATTTCTGGACCTCCCTATCCGCATCTGGATCCAAGAGTGAGCCTCATCAAGCTCCCCAGTCTCGATTTGTTTGAGAATGGCCTGGCTTCGCTTCGCCCGCGGCATATGCGCTCGTTAACCAATGTCATCGAGTGGACCAGCAAGCTCACCGGGGGCTTCGCTGAGCCCTACACGTTCGGGCGTCGAGTGGTTAAGTATCTAAAACGTCAAGGTAAACACTACGACCTGATCCACGATAACCAGAGCTTGAGCTATGGCACGCTGGAGCTGCAGTCAATGGGCGTGCCACTGGTGACGACGGTTCATCACCCCATCACCAATGATTTGCGCATTGCATTGGCGGCAACTGACCGTTGGCACGAGCGCCTCCTGATTCGTCGCTGGCACAGTTTTTTGCGTATGCAGCAAAATGTCGTCAAGAAATTGCACAATGTGATCACGGTATCTGATTGTTCGCGGCAGGACATAGCGCGTGATTTTGGCCTGCAGCCTGCTGGCATACATCTGGTTCATAACGGCATAGATACCGCCACCTTCAGACCGCTGCCGGAGATTACGCGGCGCCCGCTGCAACTGATGGCGACTGCGTCGGCCGATGCACCATTAAAGGGGGTGCGCTATCTGTTGGAGGCATTTGCGCAACTGCTGAATCAGTTTCCAGATTTGAAGCTACTGTTGGTGAGCAAGCTGCAACCCGGCGGTGACAGTGAGCGATTGGTTCATTCATTGGGATTAGCGCCGCACATACAATTGGTCAGTGGAGTCAGCACCGATGAGTTGGTGCATCACTATGCCCAATCAACGATAGCAGTCGTGCCTTCAGTGTATGAAGGCTTCGGTTTGCCAGCGGGTGAAGCGATGGCCTGTGGCGTGCCGGTAGTGTCCACAGATGGCGGCGCGCTACCTGAGGTAGTGGGCGACGCCGGCGTTCTGGTTCCGGTCAAAGACTCAAACGCGCTGGCGCACGCGCTGGCCGATTTGCTTAACGATACGGAGAGACGGAATGAACTTGCCGAGCAGGGCAGGCGGCGAATCGTCGAAAAATTCAGCTGGGATGTCTGTGCTCTTGAAATGACCCGCTACTACTACGACGTGATCGATCATGCAGACAGTTGATTTCACGCATTTTGAGCTGAGCTCCGGTGATCGCGTGCTCGATCTTGGCTGTGGTGAGGGCAGGCATGCGATTGCGGTCTACCTGGAGTCGGATGTGCACTGCGTAGGTGTGGATCTCTCGGTGCAGGACTTGTCTCGCGCCCGGGAAAAATTTGCCGATTTCCAGCAGGTGGAAGACACCTCGCGGGAGCTCAGTCTCACGTCGGCAGATGCGCTATCCCTGCCGTTTGCCAACGATACTTTCGACAAGATTATCTGCAGCGAGGTACTGGAACATATTCCCGATTATGAATCTGTATTGCTGGAGATCCAGCGAATCCTCAAGCCTGGCGGCCTCCTGTGCGTGAGCGTACCGCGGCGCTGGCCAGAGAGAATTTGCTGGTGGCTCAGCGAGGAATATCATCTGGTGCCAGGGGGGCATGTGCGGATCTTTGACGCGGGAGAGCTGCGCAACCAGATTGAGGCGCGGGGCTTTAGCCGTTATTACCGGCACTGGGCCCATGGACTGCATTCACCCTACTGGTGGCTGCAGTGTCTGTTTTGGGAAACACGCGAAAGCAACTGGTTGATCAGGCAGTATCATCGGCTTTTGGTCTGGGATCTTATGGAGAAACCGGCTTTCACTCGAGTGCTGGAGCGCGCTCTGGATCCGCTATTGGGCAAGAGCATCGTGATGTACTTCCGTAAAGAGGTGCCGGCATGAGTGGTTTGTATCTGAGCCGAGGCCTTTATCCGGAGGATTTTCTCAGGCCCACGGTAGACTTCATCCTGGCGACACAGGAGGCCTCCGGTGAGATCCCCTGGTTTGAAGGCAGTTATACGGATCCGTGGGATCATGTTGAGTCGGCAATGGCGCTTTCAATTGCGGGTGAGTATCAAGCAGCCGAACGCGCTTATGACTGGCTGTCTGGAAAACAGCTGGAAGATGGCAGCTGGTGGGCCGCCTACAGGGGCGAGATCGTAGACAACCAGGAGCGCAGGGAAACCAACTTTGTAGCCTACGTGGCTACAGGCGTCTGGCACCACTTTCTCATTACATCGAACCGGGCGTTTCTGGAACGCCACTGGACTATGGTGTTCAGGGCTATCGAATTTGTCCTGAACTGCCAGTCAGAGCATGGTGAGATTGATTGGGCTGTTAACGGTGATGGTTCACCCAAGCGAGACGCGTTGGTCACTGGCTGCAGTTCGATTTACAAGAGCCTTGAGTGCGCCTGCAATATCGCGGTGACGCTGGGTAAGAGCAGCGAGGACTGGCTGCTGGCACGAGAACGGCTCGGCCATGCCCTGCACCATAAGCCCGAACGTTTTGATCGCACATGGGAGTCTAAATCACGGTACTCCATGGACTGGTTTTATCCGATGCTGACCGGATGGCTACCGCGCTCCGAGGGTCGAGCAAGACTGACGGCACGCTGGGATGAGTTCGTGGAGGCCGGCCTTGGTTGCCGCTGTGTCTCGGATGAGCCATGGGTAACAGTTGCAGAGTCCTGCGAGTTGGTAATGGCGTTGCTGGCAGTGGGTGACCATGCTCGCGCGGTGGAGGTTTACAGCTGGCTGCAGCAATGGCGTGCAGCTGACGGTAGCTATTGGACGGGTTATCAATTTGCCGAGGACCTTTTGTGGCCGGATGAGCGGCCTACCTGGACGGCCGGCGCCATCCTGTTGGCCGCCGATGCGTTGACCGAGCACACACCTGCATGGAATTTGTTTACGCAAGTGAATCTGCTGGATGTCGCAGAGCGTGAGTCACGCGTGCTGCGAAAGAGGGACTAGAGCTAGTCAATACCTGTTGGCAGCGTGCCGCTACACCCGTCTCAACAACGCGAGCGTGCTCACTACTTCGAGCTTTTCAAACAAGCCTGAGTTCAGCGCCAGCTGCATGATAGCGCAGGGCGCCTGTCCACCTTCGAACGGGTCTGGGAAGATGTCGTGTATCGCCAGAATCCCTCCGGTCACGATTTTTCCTGCCCAGCAGCGATAGTCTGTAAGCGCGGCATCGAGGCTGTGTCCGCCGTCGATAAAGACCATACCCAATGGCGTTTGCCAGTGTCTCGCGGCCCGCTCGCTACCGGCAACAACGGGCACAACATAGTCCGTGAGGCCCGCCCTGGATATGTTGCGGCGAAATTCGCCAAAGGTATCGACGCGTTCGTCATTGCTGTTGAACAGCTCGGCATCGTGAAACATTTCTCCGGGCTGATGCTCCTCGGAGCCAGCATGATGGTCCAGCGCGAACACGCTGGATTGCGTTTGTTGACAGGCGAGTCCCAGGTAGATGGTCGATTTGCCACAGTAACTGCCGATTTCCAATACCGGGCCCAGCGGCGATACCTGCAGTGCCGCCCGGTACAGTGCCTCGCCTTCCGCAGGGGCTAAAAAGCCCTTCACGCTGTCAATAAAATCGGGTAGTTGGGGGGTCATCCAAGCACTCCGGTGCCTGAGAATTGGGCTGCGAAAATAGCGTGTTTGCCCAATAACCGCAACTGTAGAGGTGAGGCGGATTCACCGGTTTCACGTGCTATCATTTGGCCTTCAAGCCTCTTGTGAGTTCTTGCAGAGCGATAACAGAGGTGCCGGGACCAGTAAAGGGAAGTGGGCTATATGAAACTCAGCATGCCGCGTTTTGATCAGGCCAAAGTCCTGATCGTCGGTGACATTATGCTGGATCGCTATTGGCATGGAGGTACCTCACGGATTTCTCCTGAGGCACCGGTGCCGGTGGTGAAAGTGGGGCAGATCAACGATCGACCCGGCGGGGCCGGCAACGTTGCGCTCAATATTGCTGCACTTGGCGCTGCAAGCACCCTGAGCGGAATGACCGGTGACGATGAGATGGCCGACTCGCTACAGGCGATGCTCAGTGCTGCTGGAGTTCATTGTAGCTTTACCCGCTCAGCTGGACAGCCGACGATCACCAAGCTGCGCGTCATAAGTCGCCATCAGCAGCTGATACGGCTTGATTTTGAGGAGCCTGACCTGACAGGGGAGAGTGCTGCCTGCCTGAGCGAGGCTGCGAACTACTTAGCGGACTGTGGTGCTGTGGTGCTTTCTGATTATGCCAAGGGAGCACTGACCAACCCCCAACCCCTTATTCAGGCAGCGATCGCCGCCAATGTGCCTGTGCTGGTCGATCCCAAGGGTACTGACTTCGAGCGCTATCGTGGAGCGACTCTGCTCACACCCAATTTGGCAGAGTTTGAGGCCGTGGTGGGCGATTGCCCAACGGAGCATGACCTTGTCGCCAAAGCTGAACAGCTTATGCAGTCGTTATCGCTGGGGGGATTGCTCATCACCCGGGGCGAGCACGGTATGACGCTTCTGCGCCCCGGCAATGAGGAGCTGCACCTGCCCGCGCGTGCTCGCGAAGTTTTTGATGTAACCGGTGCTGGCGACACGGTGATTGCCGTGCTGGCAGCGGCACTTGCCGGCGGTACCGACCTGACTGAAGCCGTTGGATTGGCTAATGTGGCTGCCAGCATCGTGGTGGGCAAGCTGGGTACAGCGTCGGTGGCGGCGCCCGAACTGCGTCGGGCTGTGCTCGCAGAGCAGGGATCGGAGCGCGGGGTGGTTACGTTGGAGCAGCTGGAGATAGCGGTGGCAGATGCTCGTAGTCACGGCGAGCGTGTCGTCTTTACCAATGGTTGTTTCGATATTATTCACGCCGGTCACGTGACTTACCTTGAGCAGGCGCGTGAGCTGGGAGATCGCCTGATTGTTGCCGTCAACAGCGATGAGTCAGTGCGCATGCTCAAGGGTAGTGGTCGGCCGATCAACCCGGTTGATCGGCGGATGGCTGTTTTGGCAGGCCTGGAAGCTGTTGATTGGGTGGTGTGCTTTGATGACGATACACCCCGCGCATTGTTGCAATGTCTGCGGCCTGAGATTCTGGTAAAGGGCGGCGATTATGACAAACACGGCGTTGTGGGCTGGGAGATCGTGGAGGCCTATGGTGGCGAAGTCAGCGTGCTGTCGTTCGTGGAAAATGTTTCGACCACCGCGATAGTCGACAAAATCCAGCGAGGTAGCGAACCTGCGTAGTCTGGCTCAGCCAGCGAGCGCTTTGCGAGCAGCTGCTACGTTGCTGCGTAGATGCGCTTTCGAGAGGGTCCCCACGACAACAGCGCTGGTTGCACGATGCCGCAGCGACAGGTTCATGCTGGCCTGCACCGGGTCTGGTTCAGCCGGGTCCAGATGACCGCTGGAGAGTGCTTTCTTGATGAGCACCCCGGTCGACTGGTCGTGGCAGGCTTGTAGCACCGGCTCCTGCGTTTGGTCTGCGGGATTATAGGT
>CALINF010000065.1 GCA_938045215.1 uncultured Halieaceae bacterium
GCGATCGAGCTGGATCCGCGCACGGTCGACGCTGCAACCATTGCACTTCTCAAAGGGATCGGATTCAACCGAATCAGTCTGGGCATTCAGGACTTTGACCCTCTGGTACAAAAATCAATCAACCGTATTCAGTCGCTTACCAGCGTATCCAAACTGGTAGACTGCATCCGCGCGCATGGGTTTCGCTCACTCAGCTTTGACTTGATTTACGGTCTGCCCCACCAGGATCGCCATACTATGGCAGAGACGCTTCGCAAGGTGATTCAACTCAAGCCCGACAGGATCGCGTGCTACAACTATGCTCACCTGCCGGAGCGCTTCAGCAGTCAGCGAGCAATCGACCGCCTCACCCTACCCGAGCCGCACGAAAAGTTGTTACTCCACGAGATCATCAGCAATACCCTCCAAGAGGCAGGCTATCTGCACATAGGAATGGATCACTTCGTGCTGCCGCAGGATGAACTCGCAACGGCTCAGGCAGAAGGTCGACTGCAGCGAAACTTTCAGGGCTATTCTCTGGAGCTGGCAGACGACCTATTGGGCCTTGGCGCTTCCTCCATCAGCCAAATGGGGGACTTTTACTTACAGAACGAGCGCCAGTTGGATGATTACTACTCACGCCTGGATAAGGGTGAAGTACCCCTGGCAAAAGGCTGTCGGATGAATCAGGATGACCGCTTGCGCAAATACATCATCATGAGTCTTATTTGTGAGCTGCAGCTCGACACTACTGAATGCAGCGCGCAGTTTGGTGTGAATTTCAACAGTCTTTTTAGTCAACAGCTACTCGATCTGCAGCCGATGAAGCGCGATGGTATCGTTGAGATTCATCCGGGTCGTATTGTTGTTACCGATATCGGCCGGCCATTCCTGCGCAATATCTGCATGCTGTTCGATGCGTATCTCCCGACGTCTACTGAAAGTTCTCAACTTGGCTTCTCCAGAACCGTGTAAATCACGAATGAAGCAGTTACGAAACTGACTTTTTTTCGTCTATACTAGGTGCTCCCTCAAGCAAGGCACGGTGCATGAGTATCCCAATTATCAATACCGGAGATGGATCTAATCTGGTGGCATGTACGCACGACTATCAGGTGAAGTGCGGGAATTGCCGCCTCAATAGTCTCTGCCTGCCACTAGCTTTGGAGTCAGAGGATATAGAGCAACTGGACAGTATCATCCAGCGCAGCAAACCCTTACAGAAATCCAACCATTTGTACCGTGAGGGTGATGAGTTTCAATCGGTGTTCGCTGTCAGATCCGGTACGCTCAAAGCCTATAAAACTACTGACGATGGTCGCGAACAGGTAACAGGGTTCTACTTTCCTGGCGAGATTGTCGGCATGGACGGCATCAGTAACAATACACATGCTTCGTCAGCCAAGGCACTGGAAACTTCAGCCCTGTGTGAGATTCCATTCGCTTCCCTCGAGAGACTCAGCACGCTGATGCCGAGCCTGCAAAGGCACTTTTTCCAGTTGATGAGCCGCGAGATCACCGCAGATCAGCAACTGATCACTTTACTGAGCAAGAATTCTGCTGATGAGCGCGTCGCGGCGCTTCTTTTGAGTATCTCTACCCGCAATTCCAGACGCAAACTCAGTGCCACTGCGTTCCGCCTGCCAATGTCGCGAGTTGATATCGGCAATTATCTGGGATTGACGGTAGAAACCGTCAGCCGGGTGTTCAGCCGTATGCAGAAAATGGAGGTTCTCCACGTCGACAATAAGGAAATAGAGATCCTCGATATCGAAGGCCTGCGTGGTGTAGCGGATATAGGCTAGTCAGGAGTGCTCCAGGCAGGCACTACCTTGATATGAATCAAAGCTATAAAACGAGAGGCGCATAGAATGCGCCTGTGCCGCAAGAAACGGTCTCTGTGGGGGAATAGAGCACGATGATCCAACATACACTTGGTCTACTGGTAAAGCCCAACGAGCAGTGGCGTACCGTCGCTGATTTACCTGAAAAATCCTTGAACACCCTGATTCTCTATCCCTGCATACTGGCCATATTGCCCGCGGTTGCGTGGTTCTACGGCACCAGTCGCGTCGGTTGGACGGTAGGCGACAGTGAGGATGTCATCAAACTGACCGTCGCTAGCGCTCGTCAGATCAGCATACTGTTTTACCTGGCGATGATTGCGTGCGTTGCAGTTATCGGCTACTTCATACACTGGATGGCTGATACGTATGGTGCTGACTCGACATTCGCCAAAGGCATTGTTATCGCAGGTCTCACCGCAACCCCCCTCTTCATCGCGGGTCTTGTCGGATTCTACCCGCTGCTGTGGCTTGACCTGCTGATCGGTGTCGCTGCCGTCGGTTGGGCGGTATATCTTTTGTATCTGGGTATCCCGATTGTAATGGGCATTCCGGAAGAACGGGGCTTTCTGTTTTCCAGCGCAGTCATGGCTATTGCTATGGTGATCCTGATCTGCCTGATGGTGGGCTCTGTGCTTCTCTGGGATTTTGGTGCCGCACCGGCATTCACAGACTAGCGCTGCCAGCGCATCACATTAAACTGCAACTCATCACGTATTTTTCTGCCTGGATTGGAACTAGATCATGAGCGAACTTAATTCAGACTTGGAACACCCCACTTACAACTACAAGGTGGTGCGCCAGTTTGCCATCATGACGGTCGTCTGGGGCATTGTCGGTATGTTAGTGGGTGTTGTTATCGCAGCACAGCTGGCGTGGCCTGCACTTAATCTCGACTTACCCTGGACCAGTTTCGGGCGCCTTCGCCCACTGCACACGAACGCCGTGATTTTCGCGTTTGGCGGCTGTGCGCTGTTTGCCACATCCTATTACGTTGTTCAGCGCACATGCCAGGTTCGCCTTCTCTCAGACAAACTGGCAGCGTTTACTTTTTGGGGCTGGCAGCTGGTAATCGTTGCTGCCGCAATAACCTTGCCACTGGGTCTAACCACGTCCAAGGAATATGCCGAGCTTGAATGGCCCATCGACATCCTGATCGCAGTTGTGTGGGTAATGTATGCGGTTGTCTTTTTTGGCACCATAATGAAACGCAAAGCTGACCACATTTATGTAGCCAACTGGTTCTTCGGGGCCTTTATCATTGCGGTTGCGGTACTCCATATCGTCAATAGCATGGCGATCCCTGTTGGTATGACGAAATCCTACTCTGTCTACGCCGGCACAGTGGATGCGATGGTTCAGTGGTGGTATGGA